>DAPKRP010000986.1:0-2079 GCA_031800515.1 Polyangiaceae bacterium LLY-WYZ-14_1
GTTGGGCGCGCCTTCCGGACCGCGTCTTCCACGCGGGCGGCGATGGGAGGGCCCGGGTCGGTCGCCTCGACGAGGACCCCGGCGTGGGCGGCGCAGAGGGCCCGGGCCTCCCGGCAGAGCGCGACCAGGTCTTCCTCCCAGCGGCGGAAGGCCGCCGCCGCGCCGGGGCGGGGTTCGAGCACCTGGCCGAGGGTGGGGTGAAGCCGGAGGACGTCGCGCTTCACCCAGCCCAGGGGGCCGGGAAGCTTCAGGTAGACCAGGGTGTCGTCGATGTGGAGGGCGCCGGAATCCCGGTGCAGCGCGACGACGCTCGCGAAGTGCAGGTGCTCGTTGTCCGGGATGAAGGCGACCCCCTGGGGGACGGTGAAGGCGAAGTCGGCCCCGAAGCGTTCGGCGAAGGCCGGATCTTCCGTGCGTTCCTCGGCCCAGGGCAGGTCGGGAAAGCGGCGGTGGTGCCGCGCCGTTCCGTAGAGGGTCGCCTCGGGAAACGCCTCGTGGGCCCGGCGGACGTGGAGGGTGTGGAACGGATGCAGGTGGCAGATGGCCGCCGGGCCCTTCCCCCGGGTGACCTGGTCCACCCAGGCCCGGGTCGGCGCCGTCAGGTCGATGGCGTCCAGCATCACGAAGCGACCATCGGTCAGCCGAACCAGCGACGCCTGGGTACCGATGTCGATCAAGGGCGCCAGCTTGAGGGAGCCCCGGAGGTTCCAGAAGCCACCCCCGAGGTCCCGGACATCCTTCGGCAGGGACGGATCGCGTTCAGCCATGGGGAGGGCGGAGTCTGATCCACCCGGCGAAAAGGTCGAGGCGTCGGGCGACCCCCGGGGCGGCCGCCCCGGTCCGGCGCGCCATCCGGCCATCCGGCGGGATGGAAATCCACCGGGGGTGGCTTGTGCGGGTCCCCCACATCCCGGCATGCTCGGTCCGTAACTTCTCGGAGGAGGGAATCTCGATGCTTGACTTGACTCGATCGTCCATCGCCCGGGGCCTCGGCCTCGTGGCCGTCACCGCGGGCCTCATGGTCGCGTCCCAGGGGCCGTCGGTGGCCCGCGCCTGCGGCGGCTTCTTCTGCGTCCAGGCCACCGTCGCCCAGCCGCCGGTGCAGAGCGCCGAACGGATCGTCTTCGTCCAGGAAGAGGACGGGACCACGGAAGCCATCGTCCAGATCCTCTACACCGGGGACCCGGTGGACTTCTCCTGGATCGTGCCGGTGGAAGCCGAGCCCACGCTGGACGTGAGCGACCCGGCGATGTTCGACGAGCTCGACCTCCTGACCCAGCCGATCTACCAGGGCACCCCCGCGTCCTTCGGCGACGCCGGGGGCTGCGGGGTCTTGCCCGACGACGGGGGGGGTTCGGCCCTCCGGTCCGCGGAGGACCTCGGGATGGACTCGTCCCCGGTCGAGATCGTCTCCGAGGAGACCATCGGCTTCTTCGCCACCACCGTGCTCACCAGCGAGGACCCGGGCGCCCTCGAGGCCTGGCTGGTCGACAACGACTACGAGGTGCCCCCGGGCTCCTCGGAGATCATCGCCGAGTACGTGGACCAGGACTATTACTGGGTCGCCGTCAAGCTCACCCCGGACGCGGACGTGGGCGCCCTCGAGCCGCTGGTGATCCGCTACCAGGGGGAGCCGTGCATCCCGGTGCTCCTCACCGCGATCTCGACCACGCCGGTCCTCGACGTCTACGCCTACTTCATCGGGGACGCGCCCTACCGCCCGGAGAACTACGAGGCGGTGCCCCTCACGGAAGACGCGGTCCGGCCGACGGATGATGGCTTCACCAACTACCGGACGGTCGCCCTCGCGGATGTCGACATGAACGGCGGGCTCGGCTTCGTGACGGAGCTGGTCCAGCCGACGGAAAACCTGCGCTGGCGGGCGACCAACCCGGGGCTCGTCGAGCTGCTCGATCGGGGGACGACCCTGACCCGGCTCTACTCTCCCCTGCGCCAGTCGAACATGGTGCGGGACCCGGAGTTCGTCGCCGACGAGACCATCGCCCCGGTCCCGCAGAACCGCGTCTTCGCCGAGAACGACACCATTCCGGCGGGGACGCTCCCGGCGATGGGCCCGAG
>DAPKRP010000987.1:0-2011 GCA_031800515.1 Polyangiaceae bacterium LLY-WYZ-14_1
TCGACCCGGCCCCACCCTTGCCACCGCCGGATGGCTCCGACGCGCCTCCGGAGCCCGTCTTGCCCGCCCGCAGGTCGTCCCCGCCGGGGCGCCCCCCGGACCCGGGGGAGGACCGATCCCCCTGCCCCATCAGACCCCCAGCTCGGCGGCCAGGCGGGCCACCGTCATGCCGAGCTGATCGTGGATGACCAGGTCGGCGATGGAATCGAACGGTCCGGGCTCCCGGTTCAGGATGACCACCCGGGCGCCCCCGGCCTTCGCCGCCGGGACCAGATCCGCGACCGGATAGACTTCCAAGGAGGATCCGAGGACCAGAAACAGGTCGCTCCGCCGGGCTTCCTTTTCCCCTTCCCCGAAGGCGGGAGGCAGCATCTCCCCGAAGAAGGTGACGTCGGGCTTGTAGAGCCCGTCGCCCTTCACGAGGCAGGTCGCCAGTCCGGCACCGTCGACCTTGTCGAAGACCACCTCGATGGACTGCCGGTCGCCGCAGGCCAGGCAGCTCGCCGTCTGGAAGGTGCCATGCACCTCGATCACCCGCCGGGAACCCGCCCGGGCGTGGAGCCCGTCGACGTTCTGGGTCACCACCGCCTGGAGCCGACCCCGGGCCTCCAGCTCCGCCAGAAAGCGGTGGGTCACGTTCGGCTCGGCGGCGGTGAGGGCGGCGTACTTGCTGCGCCAGAACGCGTAGAAGCGCTTCGGGTCGTGGCGAAAACCGTCGATGGAGGCGACGTCCATCGGGTCGACGTCCTTCCAGAGCCCCCCGTCCGGGCTCCGGAAGTCGGGGATCCCGGACTCCGTCGACACCCCGGCACCGGTCAACGCCACGGCGTGACGGGCATCTTCGATCCAGCCGGCCAGCCGGCTGATGCGCTCGGAACGCGACATCGGTCCAGACCATAGCCATCGCCATGGCCCCCGTCGACGCCGGGGCGATCAGCTTCCCGAGGCATCTCGGGCCCGCTCGTTCTATCCTGATCGGCCGTGAGCCGTACCGCCGCCGCCCTCGTGATCGGAGACGAGATCCTCACCGGCAAGGTGCAGGAACAAAACGTTGCCCACCTGGGTCACGCCCTCTTTCGCATCGGCATCCGGCTGCGCAAGGTCGTGGTCTGCCCGGACGACGTCGACGAGATCGTCGGCGAGCTGAACGCGATGCGGGCCCAGTTCGACCACGTCTTCACCAGTGGCGGCGTGGGCCCGACCCACGACGACGTCACCATCCGCGCCGTCGCCCGGGCGTTCGACGTCGAGGTCACCCGCTCGCCGGAGATGGAGCGGCTCATCCGCGCCCACTTCGCCGAGGCGACGACGGAGGCCCACCTCCGCCTCGCCGACGTCCCCGCGGGCGCCAGCCTGGTCCGAAACGCCGAGGTGCCCTGGCCCACGGTTCACCTCGGCAACGTCTTCGTCCTTCCCGGCGTGCCGGAGATCTTCCGCATGAAGCTCGGCGTGCTCCGGGAGCTCCTGGGCCGGGAGGAGGAAGGGCGTTTCATCAGCCGCGCCGTCTATGCGGATAGCGACGAATGGGACCTGGCGCCCATCCTCGACAGGCTGGTCCAGGAGCATCCCGGGGTGGCCATCGGGAGCTATCCCCGCTTCCGAGGGGGCGACTACAAGGTCAAGCTCACCTTCGACGGAACCGACCCGGGGACCGTCGACAAGGCGGCGGACGCCCTGGTCGCCGCCCTTCCCCCGGAGCGGATCGTCCGCCGGGATTGACCCGTCGGCCCCGCAGCCGGGACCGGGGGGGGTCTGGCGTCACGGGGGGATCGGGCGCAGGCGGATCCGCACCGTGGTGCGGCCCGGGGGAAGCTCCAGGCGAAGGTCGTGGGGAAAGAACCCCGGGGCCCGGATGGTGACGAAGTGGACGCCGGGCACGAGCTTCTCCGGGCGGGCGGCGAGCACCGTCGCGGTTCCCGCGAAGCGTTCGTTCACGTAGACGCTGGCGGTCTCCGGCTCCGCCACCACCGCGAGCTCCGCCGGAGGGGGCCCGGGCGCCGGGGACTCGAGG
>DAPKRP010000988.1:0-3276 GCA_031800515.1 Polyangiaceae bacterium LLY-WYZ-14_1
ACGTCGAAGCTCCCGTCGGGGCCACGTTCTCCGAGGAGCGCCCGGGCCTCGTGGTGACGGACCTAGGCGCCGCGGGGGTGCTGTGCGGCGAGGAGACCCAGCGCTTCGAGGCTCGGGTGGACCTCGGCTTCGCCTGCCTTCGGGAGTACGAAGACGAGGAGTTCACCGTCGCGATCTACGAGACCTCCCCGGAGGCCTGCCGCCGGGAAGAGCTTCGGAGCGGTTTCCTTCGCACCCCCGAGCACCTCGACTTCGACCTCGACGCGATCGTCGCCGAGCTCGTCGGCGACGATGCCGTCCTGCGGCATCGGGTCTCGCCCGAGCGGACGGACCGGGAGGACCGGAACTCCCCCTGCGGCGGGAGGATCCACCTCCAGGCCCGGATCGGCGCCGGGGATGCGGTGCCTCCGGACGGAGGGTAGACCCGAGCCGATGGGTCGCTGGATCCTCATCGCCGGCATCGTGCTGGTGGTGGTCGGCCTGGTCCTCACCTTCGCGCCGGGGCTGCTCGCCTGGTTCGGCCGGCTCCCCGGGGACATCCGGGTCGAAGGCGCCCACGGCCGCCTTTACGTCCCCATCACGTCGATGCTCCTGGTGAGCGTCGTCCTCACCGTGCTGCTGAACCTGCTCGGCCGCTGACCGCTCCTCGCGCCGGACGACCGGCGCCTCGTCGGCGTGGCGGAGCTGACGGCGTCCCCGTGACCGTGGTCAACGCCTCCGGCGGGCCCGTCGCCGACTTCCCTCCCGGCGGAGGGTAGGGCCCTGAGCTCCGCCGGTCTCATGGTCGCCGAGACGCCTCCACCTCACCCCATCGAGGCGGAGCGGTAAGGCAGCGTCCGGAGCGCCCGACTCATCGCCCTGCCGTCCCCATCCGGCAACCGTTACCTGGCGGCATGGGCCTTGCTGCATTGGGACCGCGATGCGGGTCGGCGTGGCGCAGCGGCGGCGGGCCCATGAGGCCGGTCTCCTCCACATCGGGGAAGGACCCAAGGAGCCCGGGCCGAGGTTCCACCGAGGGGCGATGGGCCCCGGCCTCCTCGCCGCCGGGTTCCTGCTCTCCGCCGGCGGTTGTGCCACCACCGAGGAGCCGGTCCCGCTGGGGACGGGGCCCACGGTCGTGCCTCTCGACGCCCCGTCCCTCGCCATCCGGGCGGAGGTCTGCGTGGCCCTCGACGCCGGGGAACGCCCCCTCGGCACGAGCCCGGAAGGCGACCTCTGGCTCGTCGCCCCCGCCGCCCCCGAGACGACGCGGGTCCGCGTGCTCGCCGTCGATGGAACCGAAGCCGGCGCCCCCTTCGTGCTGCCCTTCCCCGACGTGACCGACGGCCAGCCCTGGGACCGGCGCCGGGCCACGGTGATCGCCCAGGGCATGCTCGTCTCCGTCGCCAACGGCGTCCCCCGGAGCCTCACCTTCCCCGACGGTCTCGGTACGCCTCGCGCCTTCTGCGGCGATCCCGACGGCGAGGGCGACGCCTTCGTCCTCGCCGACGGCGTCTTCGAGAAGGCGGCGGGCCAGTGGTGGCGCTGGCGACCGGAGGGGGCGGAGGATTTCGGCTCGTTCGGGATGGGATGGATCTCCCGGGTGGATGGGGCCTGCCGGGCGCCGAACGGCGCGCTCTGGGTCGGCGAGGCCCGCTCGGACGGAGAAGCCGGCCCGCCCTGGCGCCTCGACGACGCCGAGGTGGTGCGTTTCGACGGCCTCGACCGGACGGCCGCCGTGGCCTATGCCGGGCTCGGTCGGGTGCGGGCCGACGCGCCGGAGGGAGACGGCGGAGACGGGGTCGCGGCCGGGAGCCCCGACTCGTCGGGGGTAAGCCTCCTCGTCGACGGGGAGCTCGTGGAGGTCTCCCGGGACTACCGCCGAAACGTCTTCGAAGCGGGGGACGTGGACGAGCTCGCCTCGACCATCGGCATGCTCTGGGCGCGGGTGGGGGACCGGGTGTATGCCCGGCCCGAGCCGGCGGGCACCACCTGGTCGCTTCTCGACGGCGTCGCCCCCGCGCCCCTGCCTCGGACCGGCCGCACCCTCTTCCCCCATGCAGCCGGGGGTTTCTGGATCGCCGAGGCCGGCCCCCGGCTCTGCCACCGCAGCCTGGATACGCGGTTCGAGGTGCGCGGGCTGCGTCCCCGGGAGCAGCGCCTCGCGCCTACCGCCGACCTCACCGTCACCGTCGAAGACGGCCTGGGCCCCCTCGAGGTCCTGCGCGATGGGGCGGCGCTCCTGCCCCGCCCGGCCGACCTCGAGGCCGGCACCGTGACGTTCATCGACCTCGACCTCGGCCCCCGGGGCCCCCATGCCCTCACCCTGCGCGACCTCGGGACCGGCCGCACCCGCGTCCTCCCCTACGTGTTGCGCGCCGGGGACGGCGGCACCTGGAACGAGAACATCGCCCCGATCTTCGAAAGCCACTGCGCGGGCGGCCCTTGCCACGGACCCGGGCCGTCGGACGCGAACCGCCCCGACCTATCGACCTTCGAGGACTGGGTGACCTGGGCGGACACGATCGCCACCCGGGTGGGGGTGGTCGGGGACATGCCGCCACCGGCGATCCGGCAGGCGAGCTGGGGACCGGACCAGATCGAGACGATCGTCGCTTGGATCGAAGGCGGCATGGAGCGAGGCGAATGAACGGACGCGGTCATCTCATCCCCCTGCGCGGGCCCCTCTTCAGGGGTGCCCTCGGCGCGTTCCTCCTCCTGGGGGCCGGCGGTTGCGCCGAAGGCACCTCCGTCGACGCTGGGGGCGGGGACCCGGCGCCGGAAGGGACATCGGCGCCGACGGCCCGGGAGACCGCAGGCCCCGCCGAGCTCGAGCCCGTCCGCCGAGGGCGCCGCCTGACCGCGGACCAGTTCCATCGGTCCCTGGCCCTCGCGACGGGCTTCCCCTGGACCCGCTACGAGCAGTTCGCGAGCTCCCTCGGCCGCCCCGACTACGCCGAGATCACCGCTGAAGGGCTCGAGGCGTCGGTCACCTTCGACAAGCTCGTCCACGACGCCGCCCGGGAGTCCTGCGCGCGGGCGGTCATCGCCGACGGCGGCCGGCCCTTCCCAGGAAGCGAGACCATCCTCCGCTATGCCTCGGGCGCGGACCGGGACCCCGCCGTCCTCCGGGAGAACCTCGCCTACCTGCTCCTCCGCTTCCACGCGGTCGACGTCGCCGGTGACGGCGCCGACCCGCGCCTCGACCCCTACCTCGACCTCCTCCTCGAACCCGCGCCGGGGAACGACACCCAGATGGCCTACCGCTGGGTCGCCGTCTGCGTCGCCCTCGCCACC
>DAPKRP010000989.1:0-3845 GCA_031800515.1 Polyangiaceae bacterium LLY-WYZ-14_1
CTCCGCCGCGCCTGGCTCCGGGTGGGTGGAGAGACCCTGGCGCGGGCGCGGGTCGAGGTGGACGGACGCTTCCAGGGTCACGCCCCCCTCGAGCTCGAGCTACCCGTCGGCCCGCACCGGGTCGTCGTCTCCCGGGGGAGCACCCGGCTGCTGGACGAGACGGTCGTCTTGCGCGCCAGCCACCGTCGCGTCGCCCCGGCCCGGCTCGTGCGGTGACGACGGCGTTGGGCGGCGGAGCCGCCGTTGGCCGGTTCGGGACGGTGACAGCCAGTGGCGCATCGCCTCGGAGATGGCCGTCTGGGAGACCGGCTTGCTCAGGTAATCGTCCATCCCCGCATCGAGGCACCGCTCCCGGTCACCGGTCATCGCGTTGGCGGTCATGGCGATGATCGGCACCCGTTCCCCGGACCCCCGGTCGACCTCCCGCTGGCGGAGCCGCCGGCTCGCCTCGTAGCCGTCCATCTCGGGCATCTGGCAGTCCATCAGCACGGCGTCGAAGCGTTCCCGCCCCAGGGCGTCCAGAGCCGCGGCGCCGTTGTTCGCCACGGAGACGGCGACCCCGAGCTTTTCCAGAAGAAGCGCGGCCACCCGCTGGTTCACCGGGTTGTCCTCGACGACCAGCACCCGTCGCCCCTCCGGGATGTGGGGTCGCCGCATCCAGAGACGGGTGGTGGTCTCCTCGATCTCCTCCGAGTCCGGGGCGTGCTCTAGCTCGCCGCCGTCGTCCAGCAGCCGTGCGAGCAGGGCCAACAGCTTGGCACCGGGGACCGGCGCGGTGACCATCGCCGTCGCCGCATCGTCCCGCAGCTGGCCCCGCCATCCGGCGAGGTCGGCGTCGGCGACGACGAGGATGACCGGAAGGCGACGGAGCTCCGGGTCCGGAGAGCGGCGAAGCGCGCGAACCGCGGCGGGCGCATCCGGTGCCCCCCGGGCCACCCAGAGGACCACCCGGTCCCGGGCGCCGGCTCGTTTCCGTGCGGCAAGGAGCTCCGGAAGGGCCGCGCCGTCCCCCCACGCCTCGACCTCGGGCTCCATGCGAAGCAGGCGGAGGCGGTCGGCAGTCGCCTCGCGCTCCGGGCCCGGCGGTCCGAGGACGAGGGCCCGGGCGGCGGTCAGGGCGTCCAGGCCCGGGGGCTCGGTCCGCTGGGTCCGGGGGAAGCGGGCGGTGAACTGGAAGCTCGAGCCCACCCCCACCGTGCTCTGGACGGTGATCTCGCCCTCCATCAGCTCGACCAGGCGTCGGCAGATCGCGAGCCCCAGGCCGGTCCCGCCGTAGCGCCGGGTGGTCGAGCGGTCCCCCTGCTCGAAGGGCTCGAACAGGCGGCGGACGACCGCGTCGTCGATGCCGATGCCCGTGTCCTCGACCTCGAAGCGCAGGGTGTCCCGGGTGTCCGGGACGGGGCCGACCCGAAGCACGACCTCGCCGTGTTCGGTGAACTTGACCGCGTTGCTGACCAGGTTGATCAGGACCTGGCGGAGCCGCCCGGGGTCGCCCCGCACGTAGGACGGGGTCGTCGGGTCGAACCACGGGATCAGGGTCACCGCCTTCCGGGCCGCCGCGTGGACGAAGAGGTCGAGCACCTCGTCGATGGTGGCCGGGAGGGAAAACTCGACCTCGTCGAGCTCGAGGCGGCCCGCCTCGATCTTCGAGAAATCGAGGATGTCGTTGATGATCCCCAGAAGGGCCTCAGCGGAGGCCCGGACCGACCGGGCGTACTCCTGCTGAGCCGGGTCGAGGTCCGTGTCGAGGAGGAGGGTCGCCATCCCGATCACGCCGTTCATGGGCGTCCGGATCTCGTGACTGACGTTGGCGACGAACTCGCTCTTGGCGCGGTTGGCCAGCTCCGCCTGCTGGGCGAGACCCCGGGCTTCGATGGTGGCGCGCCGCAGGGCTTCGCTGCGTTCGCTCAGCTCGGCCACATCGTGGCGCCAGGTCGAGACGCTCTCCCAGGCGACCGCCGCCATGACCAGAATGAGTAGAAGGGGCCCCACCAGGTGCTGGGCTTCCAGATCTGGGCGCATCACCCCGGCAAAGATCGCGACTGCAACGGCGACTAGGGTGACTTCCAGGAGCCCCTTCCGGCCGAGGACCGCGCCGGTGCCCAGGACGGGAACCACCAAAAAGAACAGCGCCGACCAGACCAGGACCCAGCGTTCCTCGAAGAGGGAGACATCCGCGACCACCGCGAAGAGGACAAAATTCCGTAGCCAAGTGACGATTTTGACCGGGATCCGGGTGCGGGACGCCGCCCACCAGAGGAGCAGGTGGGTGGTCAGGATGACCAATCCCACGGTGAAGGTGGCGTGCTCCACCACGGTCAGGCTCGGATTGGTTCGGAAGAGGGCGGAGGCGAGACAGCCGCCGCCGCCGATGAGCCACTCCCCGGCGAGCACCCGCGCGAGCATGCGCCGCCGCCGCTCGACGTGACCGGCGGGCTCGGAGGGGTCGTCGAAGGACGGCGGCCGGGCGGCGTCGTCCTCGGCGGCCGGCGGGGTGGCGGGCGCCATCGCTTGGCCCCTAAACCGGTGGCTTCCGACCGCTTCTGAACGCCCCTCGAACCCCGGCGGAAGCGGCCGGTACGGCGGCGGGCGCCCGTCCCCGGGGAAACCGGGGAAACGACCATCGGGGCCGCTTCGATCCTGGGTGGGGTGCGCGGAACGAGGGCAAACCAGGTCCGAACTTCCGGGCAGGGGGAGCAGCCGCCGAAGATCGGAACGGCTTCGCGCTGCTTCTTTCTGGATTCACCGCGTATTGGCGCTATGTTTCCATTCGAACTACAACGGAGTGGCTTCGCTCCCTAACGCGAAGCCGACCCTACGGAGAGCTCATGGCCAAGACGCGATCGTCCGGCACGAAACCGAACCGCCGCGGTTCCCCCGAAGCGGTGGAAAAGCGGCGCACCGCCCGCGCGCTCAATACACTCCTCAGTGCCCGAAGCACCGGAAGCACCCGCGACCTTCGAACCGAACGGCGGCGAAAGCGCCTTCTGGAAGAGTTGGCGAAGGGCCGCCGGGGTCGTCCCCTCAAGCCGATCGAGGTCCTGCAGCACGCAAACGATCTCCTCGACATGGGGGAATCCCTGACCGCCATCAAGCGAGCCGCCGGCGCGAAGCACAAGCTGCCGATGTCCGATGATGCGGAAGACGTCGTGCGAAAGACCCAGGAAGCCTATGGCTTCGACCCGCGGGTCTGGGACGTCGTCGGCGCCCGCTCCGCGGTGAACGGGGCCGACCCAGAGGCGTCCGAAGACGCCGAAGGGGAAGGCGCTGCACCGCGCCCCCGGCGAAAGCGGGCGGCGAAGAGCGGGGCCCGGAAGGCCGCCAGCCGCTCCGCCGGGGTCCGCCGGCGCAAGAAGAAGGCGTCCACCAAGGCGTCTTCTTCCGGCTGAGCCGCGTCCAGCACGGCACCGGAACGCGCGTCCGAAGGGGGGCGGGCGCGCTCCGGGTCAGCGGTCGGCCGGTTTCCCGGCAGACCGACCACCGTCCGTCGCCGGAACGTCCGTCGCCGGAACCCAGACCAGCTCGACGCCGACGGACAGGCCGGTCTTGAAGACCGTGCCCGCCCCCCGGAGGTCCTGGAAAAGCGCCGCCCCACCGATGGTGACCCCCGCGGCGACTTCGCCCCAGCGGGGACTCACGGGGACCCAGGTGCGCGCACCCACCGTCGCCGAGGCCCAGCCGACGTTCCCGCCCCCGCTCCTCAGCAGCAGCTCCCAGTCGTCGTCGGCAAACGGGAACACCATCTCGACGTCGAGGGACCCGAGGTTGGCGCCCGCCCCGCCGCCGACCTGGACCGTCGAGCGCACCAGGAGCCGTGAACCCCACACCTGCCCAGATCGGAAGAG
>DAPKRP010000990.1:0-2708 GCA_031800515.1 Polyangiaceae bacterium LLY-WYZ-14_1
GGGCCCCGGCGGGCTGGGAGCGCCCGGTCCCCGGCCTGGCCGAGCCCCCCGGCCGGGGAGCGATGGAGGGGTTGTGCGTTCCGTATTCCCGGGAGCGCGCGTAGAGGCGCATCGCCTCGTTGATCAGATAGTCCGGCGAGCACCCGAGCTCCCGACCCATCTCCTCGAACGTCTCCCAGAGATAGTCCCGGCACCGGAACTGGCGGATGGTCTTGCTGTTCGGGTCGGTGCTCACGGATGGTTCAGGCCCCCGGGGCCGTGGTGGATCGTCGGGGGCGGAGGCCGCGGGCAGCCACACCGTGTCGCGGGCCGGACGGCCGTGCCAGCCCTGGGGGCCGGGTCCTCGTCCCCCGTCCCGATGCCACCGGCCCCGTGGTCAGCTCGGCTGCTCTCCGTCGCCGCCGTCCCCGTCGGGATCGGCGAGCCGTTCCTCCAGCGCCTTGATGGCCTTTTCCGCTGCCTGCCCGACGGTCTTCTCGTCGTCCGGCCAGGCGGCACCCTGGGTGCGGGTGTCGTCGGAGACCAGGCGCCGCATCTGCCCGACGTCCGAGGCGGACCCCCGGCGGGCGAAGTACTCGAGCCCGACGATCCGTTCGAACCATTCGTCCGAGCCGAGGAGCGCCTGGGCCCGGGCGTCCGGGGCCGGCTGCATGGTGGCCATCCGGGTGGCGTAGCCTTCGAGCTCGCCCGGCCCGTAGTCCACCTCGTCGTCCGGCAGGCGGCGGAAGAACTCGTCCAGGACGTCGGGACCGCCGATCCCCAGGATGAGCTCCCCGGCCCGCCAGCGAAGGGCGTCTTCGTCTTCGTTCTGGACCAGGGGCCAGAGCCGGGGGATCGCCGCCTTGCTCCCGATCTCGCCGATCCGCTCGAAGGCCTGCTCCCGCACGTTGCCCGGGTTCCCCTCCCCGAGGGCGAGGTCGAGGAGCGGATTGAGATGCTTGTCATCCCGGTTCCCCGCCAGCGCCGCCAGCGCCCGGGTCCGGCGGTCGGTCATCATCTCGTCGTTCGGGGCGGAGCGCTTGGAGGCGATCTCGATGAGCCGGGTCGCCACGACGTCCTGGTCGGAAAACGACTTCATCGCCGGGAGGGCGCCGCTCGCGATGAAGTCGTTCCGGTTGATCTCGGCGGCGGCGGCGATGCGCGCCGCGTCGACCTCCTGGTCCGGGTTCCGCTCCTTCACCTGTTCCGTGATCTGGTTCTTGAGCCAGGCGGCGAAGGCGTCGGATTCCTGTTCCTTCTGGATGGCGACGAGCTTGGCGGCGGCGGCCGCCTTGGATTCTTCGTCGCCGAGGTCGGCGATCAGTCCGGACAGCTTCACCAGCGCTGCCGGCGGCATCTTCGGGTCCAGGGCGTCGACCAGCAGGGAGGCGGCGGGGGTCCCGAGGGAGCGGATGACCTGTTCGGCGCTGTAGGAACCGGCCAGGCTCCGGCCGTTGAAGTCCTGCACGTACCACCGGACGATCGCCTTCATCAGGCGGGTCCGAGTCTCCGGCGGGGCATCCCGAATGAGCAGGTAGGCGGCGTCCTTCGCCCGGACCTGCCGGGGATCGATGGGCGCGTTCTCTTCCACCGGGGCGGCGGCGTCCCCTCCGAGGAGCATGTTCTCCAGGGGCTCGACGAGGCGACCGATCACCTGGCGACGGGTATCCGCGTCGAGGCGCTGGAGGGCGTTCTGCAGCTCGTCCACCCCATCGACGTCCTGCCGTTCCATCTCCACCAGGGCGAGGGCCGCCTGGGTCCGGAGCTCGATCGGGTACTTGTCCGAGACCATCACGGCCACGATCTTGCCGGGTCCCTTGACCGTCCCCTTCCACGTCTCGACGTCCTCGGAGGTGACGGCGCAGGCCGCGGTCGCGACCGCGAGCCCCGTCACCAGCAGGCCGCGAAGCGCCTGGGGAAGGGAGGGGAAAGCGGGGTTCCGCCGGTGGCGGGGAAAGACGCGCTCGTCGTCGTGTCGCATGGGGTTCCTTCCGCTCGTGCCCGGCGGCGGGCGGCGCCGTCGGCACCCGGCACCCCGTCCGATCCGTGGGCCGAGGCGACGATGACGGAGGGCCCCCGCCGGGACTCCCGTAGGTACGGAACGAGGCCCGGATACTAGAGGATCCCCACCCCTGATCAAGGAAGGCCGGCTGGGCCGGGCGTTCCCGGCGATCTTCCTTCAAGAACTCGGGCTCGAGGGCCGGTCGCGCCTATCCTTGCGCCGCCCCGTCCCCTGGTGAGATGGTGTAGGCGTTGTCGGCACACCGAACCACATCGACGACCCGTCGTGGGCAGCGCGCCCGAGGCGCCGCCGAGACGAAGGCGGACGGCCGGCGGAGCCGCGCTGACGCCACGCGGCGTCGCGCAACCGGCCCCTCGTCTTCCCGGGCCAGCGCCCGGCAGACCGGAGAACGCCGCCCGGTCCGGGAGATCCTGGGGCTCCTCGCTGGGGCGGGCGCGCTGCTGCTCGGGATGGCCCTCGGGTCCTCCCTGAGACCGCCCCTCCCCCCGGGGGAGGGCTCGGGCAACTGGGTGGGTCCGGTCGGGGCCGCGGTCGCCGAGAGCCTCACCCACGCCTTCGGCTGGGCCGCCTGGCTCATCGTGCTGGAAGCGGCCCTCGCCAGCGCCCGGCTCTTCCGCCGTCGCCCGAGCCCCCTCGGCTGGGCGCTGCCCCCGGTTCTGGTCTCGTCCCTGTTCCTGGGCAGCGCCTTCCTCCACCTCGTGCTCGA
>DAPKRP010000991.1:0-8140 GCA_031800515.1 Polyangiaceae bacterium LLY-WYZ-14_1
GGGGAGGGCGTCCTCTGGCCGAGCGAGGTCGCGGTCAGCGAGGGGATCGGCCGGCTCATGGCGTTCTGGGGATTCAAGCGGAACATGGGCCGCATCTGGGCGATCCTCTATCTGTCCGAAGGCCCCCTGTCCGCACGGGACCTCCGGGCCCGCCTCAGCCTGTCGAGCGGCTCCGTGTCGATGACCCTCAACGAGCTCCAACGCTGGGGCGTGGTGAAGAAGGTCTGGGTGCGGGGGGAGCGACGGGACTACTTCGCCGCCGAGGGCAACCTCTGGAAGATGATCCGTCGGGTGCTCGCGGAGCGGGAGCGCAGCGAGATCGTCGAGGTCATCGCCACCCTCGAGGAAGCCCTGGCCTACGTCGACCGGAAGGCCCGCTTCGGGACCCCCGAAGAGCGGGCGCGGGCGGCGGTCCAACGGAACCGTATCGGCCAGCTCCTCGAGCTCGCCAAGGTCGGCCGGAGCCTGCTCGACGCCCTGGTGAGCACCGCCCGGGTCGACGCGAGCCCCCTGGTTCGGTTCCTCCTGGGAAGCCGCGCCTGACCGGCGCCGTATCGGGCATTCGTGGCGCGCACCTCGCCCCCACCGCCGTGGCTCGCCCGGGCCCGGGAGATCGTCGAAGGCCGCCGCGCCCGCTTCTTCCTGTCCGGCCTGATCGTCGTCTCGGTCCTGCCCGTGCCGGGGATCGAAGACCGACTGCGGCCCCTGTTTCTGCTCGCCTTCGGTCTCGAGCTCGCGGTCCGGGGCGCCTGGGCGGTGGCGACGAGGGATCGGCGGGGCATCTGGGGCTGGGTGTTCCTGCTGGTGGACCTCGCCGCCCTGGTCAGCTTCCTCCCCCTCGAGGATTGGCTCGGCATGAGCCCCCAGGCGGAGCGGCTGCTGGTGCTGCTCCGGCTCTCGCGCCTCTTGGTCCTGGCGCGCTTCGCCCAGGACCTGGGGCGCGACTTGTACGCCGTCCTCACCCGGCGAGAGCAGCTCCAGCAGTTCGGCCTGGTCACCCTGGCCGTCGCCTCCTTCGCCTTCGTGGCCGCCGTCGTCCTCGACCAACTGGCGATCCCCCACGACTACGACGGGGACGAGGTCGCCGCCGACGAGCGGTTCTGGGACCGCATCTGGTGGGCATTCCGGCAGCTGGAAAGCGCCGACAACCTGGTCGAGAACCTTCAGGTACACCCCCTGGTCGCGGTCCTCAGCCTGGTCCTGACCATCATCGGCGTCTTCATCATCTCGTTCATCATCGGCCTCGGGGCGAACGTGGTGGGCCAGGTGGTGCGGGCGGAGCGCCGCCGACCGGTGGGCTACCGGCGTCACTCCCTGGTCATCGGACCGGTGGCGGGGGCGGAGGTCCTGGTCCGGGAGTTCGTCCGCATCTACGACAAGAACCGGGTGCTGCGTCGGGTGAGACTGCGGCAGCTCCTCCCCTGGCTGCTCGGTCAGGGGCCGCCGCCGCGCCGCCACGCGCTGCCGCGGATGGCGCTCCTCGGTCCCACCGCGGACCCGCCGGCCTATCTGGTCGACCCGGCGATGCGCTGGGTCGTCTATCGGGAGGGGGAGGGCGCCGACGCCGAGGCGCTGGACCGGGTGGCGGCCTCCGACGCCAAGCGGGTGATGCTGGTGGCGGACCCGGCGAGCGGCGAGGACGCGGACGCGGTGACCCTGGCGTCCCTGATGGCGGTTCGCGCCCGGAACCCGAGCGCCCACGTGTTCGTCGAGGTCCTGGAAAGCCAGAACGCGCCCCTGGTCGAAGCGGTGGGCGGGCCAGGCACCTTTCCCCTCGACGTGCCCCACTTCATGGGGCTCTTCCTGTGCCACCACCTGCTGGCTCCGGGGATCGAAGGCGTCTTTCGGGACCTGCTCACCGCCGAGGGGTCCGAGTTCTACACCCACGTCTTCGTCGACCCGGAGGAATGGCGCGGGGTGCGGGCCCTCGCGGACGCCCCGGGTGGACGCCTCGCCTTCGACGAGATGGCCGCTTGCGCCTACCACGAGCACGGCGTGCTCCTCGCCGGGGTCTTCTTCGGCCAGCAACCGGTCCGTCGCCAGGAGCGGGGGCTCGTGCCCGTCGACCGGCTCGAACCGTGGGTCAATCCCCAGGCGATCGCCGACGATGATCGAAACGCGGCGGAGCGGGGGGCCCGAGCCGGGGAGGTGCCCGTCGCACCCCTCCGGGGCCTCATCGGCCTCGCCGACACCTATCTCCCGCTCCAGCGCTATGCCCGGTCCCTCGTCGCCGGCCGGGGGCTCTGGGAAGACGGGGGAGCCCGGACCCTGAACCCCTCCGAGGGCGATGTCGCCGCCGCCGTCGTGGACGCGATCCGGGTGGATGAGCGGCCCCTCGGCCGGGTCCTCGTGCTGGGTTTCAGCGCGGCGCTCCCGTCCCTGATCCGGGGCCTCGCCCGATTCGTTCCGGGGGTCGAGGTCGTGCTGCTCGTGGACGCCCCGGACGGCCGCCGGGTGAGCCTGCGGGAGCGGCTCGCCCGCCTCGACGTGCCTCTGTTCGCCCCGGACGACGAGCTCGACCGGCTGCCTGAGGACGGGGCGGTGCTCTCCCTGGAACGGGGCGGGCGCCTCGAGGTGCATCAGCACCTCGGGGAGGACCTGGTGGCCGCGCTTCCCCGGCACCGACTGAGCTCCCCATCCCAGCCCTTCGACGCCGCCGTGTTTCTATCCGAGCCCGGGGCGATGGACCGAGATGCCCGCACCCTGACCCGGGTGCTTCGCTTCGCCCGGGTGCTCGAATCCCGGGACCTCCCCGTCGCTCGTCGCTTCCACGTGCTGGCCGAGTTCGACTCCGTGGACCGGGGGGAAGGGCTGCGGCAGCACCTGGCACGGCACGGTCGTCGGCTTCGGCTGACCTTGGTCAGCACCGAGCGGATCAAGAACTACTTCATGGTCCACAGCGCCTTCGTGCCGGGGGTCGGGAACCTCTACGACCGGCTCCTCGGCTCCGTCGGAGACGAGCTCGTCCGGCTCGAGATGAGCCCGTCCGTCGCCGACGTCGACGGTACCGTCGGCCTCTGGGCCTTGCACCGGGCCCTGGGCCCCCGGGGCGTTCTTCCCCTCGCCGTGGAGATGGACGATGGCGAGGTCGTGCTGCATCCGCCGCCGGACCGGCGCTTCGCCGCGGACCGGGTGCGGGGTCTCTACGCCCTGGCGGACAGCGACGTGGTCGGTCGGAGCTTTCCCAATCCCGGGGATTCGCTGATCCCGCCGGCACCGGTCAGCGTGCCTCCGGCGCCGCCGGTGGCGGCGGCCGACCGGCGGGCACCGACGGCCGAGCCGGCGGCGCCCCCGTCCGCCCCCCGCCGACGCTGAGTTGACATAATACGGATTATGCGAAGTACGGACGGGGCCCGGCCCCGTCTTTGCGGCGCGAGCCCCGGCGAACCTCTGTTACAAGGCGGGTCCCCCATGGACGTCGTCTCTCGCGTGTTTCGCTTCTTCTTCCGGGGCCATCCGGACGGGCTCCCGACCCTGTTCTTCACCGAGTTCTGGGAGCGCTTTTCCTACTACGGGATGCGGGCGCTCCTGGTGCTCTTCATGGTCGACCAGGGGGACGGCCTGGGCTTCGACGATGCGGACGCCACCGCGATCTACGGGCTCTATGCGGCCAGCGTCTACCTGATGGCGCTGCCCGGTGGCTGGGTGGCGGACCGCCTGGTCGGCGCCCAGCAGGCGGTCTGGCTCGGCGGCATCGTCATCACCGCCGGGCATTTCGTCCTGGCCATCCCCTCGGTCTACGCCTTCTTCGCCGGGCTCCTGCTGGTCGTGATGGGGACCGGGCTGCTCAAGCCGAACGTGAGCGCGGTGGTCGGCGAGCTCTACGAGGAAGGCGATCCCCGTCGGGACGGGGGCTTCACCATCTTCTACATGGGGATCAACCTGGGTGCGATCTTCGGGCCCCTGATCTGTGGCTACCTCGCCGAGTCCGAGGCCTTCGGCTGGCACTGGGGCTTCGCCGCGGCCGGGGTCGGGATGGTGTTCGGCCTCATCCAGTACCGGGCCATGCGTCCCTACCTGGGGGATGCGGGGCGCGTGCCGGCGGTGACCCCCGGCCGGGCCGATTGGGGGGTTCTCTGGGGCGCCCTCGGCCTCATCCTCCTGGTGACCCTCACCGTCATGTCCGGGTTCGTCGAGGTCGACCCCCGGCCCCTGGCGGAGGCGACCGCCTATGCGATCAGCGTGGTGGCCGTGGTCTATTTCGGCTACCTGCTGATCTTCGGCGGCCTGAGCCCCCTGGAGCGGAACCGGGTCCTGGTCATCATCTGGCTGTTCCTCGGCGCCGCCTTGTTCTGGTCCGGGTTCGAGCAGGCGGGCTCGTCCTTCAACCTCTTCGCCGAGCGCTACACCGATCGAAACCTCGGAGAGTTCGAGATTCCGGCGACCTGGTTCCAGAGTCTCAACCCCGTCTTCATCGTGCTTCTGGCGCCGGCCTTCGCCCAGCTCTGGGTCTGGCTCGCCCGGCGTCACCTCGAACCGGCGACGCCGACGAAGTTCGGCCTCGGCCTCGTCGGGATGGGTCTCGGCTTCGCCGTGCTGATCGGGGCGTCCGTCGCCGTCGTGCAGGGGCAGCAGGTGGGCCCCGGCTGGCTCCTCACGACCTACCTCATCCACACCATCGCCGAGCTCGTGCTCTCCCCGGTCGGGCTGAGCGCCACCACCAAGCTCGCCCCGCGGCGCTACGTCGGGCAGATGATGGGCATCTGGTTCCTCGGGGCCTCCCTCGGCAGCGTGCTCGCCGGGCTCATCGCCGGGGAGTTCAACGCCGAGAACGTCGAGCAGATGCCGACCCTCTACCGGAACCTGGTCGCCCTAGGGGTCGGCTCGGGGGCCGTCTTCCTGCTCCTCACCAAGCCGATTCAGCGGCTGATGGGCGGCGCTCGATAGACGTCGAAAGGGGCGCCGAGGGCCGTACCTCGAAGCAGAACAGGGCTCCGTCGTTCGACAGGACGAAGCCAAGCCCGCCCCCGACGACGGGGGGGGCGGTGAAGCCCGCGGAGCCCTCGAAGCTGGCGAGTTCCCGCCCGGTGGCGAGGTCCCGGGCGACGAAGGGGCCCCGGGAGCTCCCTGTCAGGACCAGGTCGCCGGTCAGGGCGATTCCCGATGGCACCCCCCGTTCCAGAGCGGCGTTCCAGCGAACCTCCTGGGTCACCGGGTCGTAGCGCACGATGCCTTCGTCGGCGCTGGCGAGCACGAGCATCCCGTCCTGGTCCCGGGCGATCTGGGTGACGCCGGTCCGTGCCCGGTCCCGCCAGCGGACGCCGCCGTTGCTGAGCTCGAGGGCGTAGAGACCGCCGGTGAACGACGCGGCGTAGACCAGGTCGTCCACCACGACCGGCGTCGTGTCGACGTCGAAGAAGCGGGCTCGGGTATCCCGGATGTCCGTCACCAGGTCCGTGCTGGTGTCTCGAATCCAGACCACCGTGCCGTCCGCGGCATCGAAGGCGATCACCGCCCCATCGGTGAAGGCGCCGAGGAGGAAGCGGCCGGCCAGGGTGACGTCCGCATGCTCGCTGATGGAGAAGCCCTCCCCCTCCCGACTCCTCGCGTACTCCCACAGGATGGACCCGTCCTCCCGGGACAGGGCGATCACCTCGTCGTCGTGGTTGGCGACGTAGACCGCGTCCTCGGAAAGGGCGGGGGAGGTGCGCACCGGAGCCCGCACCTCCGCGGCCCACCGGACCTGCCCGTCCCCGGCTCGCACGGAGAGGAACCGTCCCTGCTCGGTCCCGAAATAGAGCTCGTTCTCGTCCGGGTCGAAGGCGGGATGGGATTCGATCGCCCCGCCGGCCCGGAGCCGGTAGAGGCGTCGCCCCCCGGCGGTGAGGGCGTAGAGGTATCCCTGGGTCGTGCCGACGTACAGCCGGTTCCGGCGAGGGTCGAGGACCGGGGACGAGCGCTCGACGGGCACGTAGGGGCCTTCGTCCTGGGGGACGAGGCGTTCCATCCAGCGCACCGACAGCAGGTTCGACCGCACGATCGTGCGAGGGGTCGCTTCCTGGAGGCCGGCGTAGGTGTCGCTCGACCCCGCTTCCGGGAGCCCGGCGCAGCCCGCGGCGACGAGGAGGCCCGAGACGGCCCCGGGGAGCAGAAGGCGCGGGGGTCGCCGGTCGCGGGAGGACGGCCGTCGACTCGGTGCGGGCGCCCGACGCGCGCTCACGGGGTGTCGCCGGCGCCGGCTGCGTTCTTCTTCTGCAGCTGTTCGAGGGCGCGGCGGACGCCTTCGGCGGCATCGGCGGCATCCGGGGTGTCAGGGGCGCCCAGGGCGTCGAGGAGGCGCTGGGCCTCCCGGCGCACGTACGCGAGGCTTGGTCCATCGTCCCCGCTGGCCTGGTCGGGTCCCGGGCGTCCTCCCGGCGCGGGAAGGGAAGCGACGAGCTCCTGCAGGTCGGTGCGCGCCTGGTCCCGTTTCCCCTTAGCCAGGCGGAGCCGGGCGGCGTGATAGTCGGCGATGGTGTCGAAGACGTCGCTCTCCCCCGTCGCCGCGAGCTCTTCGAGCCGACCCAGGGCGTCGTCCCAGGCCTCTTCCGCCTCGTAGCTGAAGACGATCCCTTCGAGGGCGCGCCAGGCGACCACGGGGTCGTCCCCGCCTTCCCGCAGGGCGCGTTCGAAGGCGGTCCGGGCATCGTCGGGCTTCCCGAGCTCGAGGGCGGCGGCGCCCTCCCCCAGGGCCGCCCAGACCAGGGCGTTTCCGCTCGCGTCGACCTCCTGGAACGCTTCCAGGGCGGCTTCCGCTCGGGCCGTCCGGTCCCCGAAGGAGCGCCCGGATACGGCATCGTCCAGGGTGGGGTCGTCCTGCCCCTCGCCCCGGATCGGTGCCCGGGCGGTGCGCACCGCCTCGAAGAGGGATTCGGAGGCGTCTTCCGCCGAGGAGGCGGCCTGACCCCGCCAGATCGCGATCCCGGCGATGACCAGGACGGCGGTCCCGGCGATGCCGAGGAGCCAGCGGGTTCGGGCGCGGAGCCAGTCGCTGGCTCGGGCGGCCCGCCGTTCCGCTTGAAGCTCGACGGCTTCGGCGGTGCGGCCACGCTGCGCGGTCTTCGCCGCCGCCTTCGCCGCCCGGGCCGCCGCCAGCCGCTCGCCGGCGGTTCGGCGCTTTTTCGTCGCCGTGGGGGAAGCCGTCGTCGTGGTGGAAGCGGACCCGCGGTCGGTCCCGGCGGCTTCGGGGTCGGCCCCGGGTGCTTCGGGGTCGGTCCCGGAGGGTTCCGGGTCGGCCCCGGCGGCTTCGCGGTCGGCCCCGGAGGCTTCGTGGTCGGCCCGGGGTGCTTCGTGGTCGGCCCCGGCGGCTTCCGGCGCCGGCGTCCCGTCGTGGCCCGCGGCGGCGTCGCCCGTCTTCGGCTCTCCGTCGCGTTCTTCCGTGGTCGACGACACGCTCATCCTCCTCGAAACGAGGGGGCGGACCTTACCATCGGCGCCGGACCAGTCAACGGCGGTCGGGGCTGCTACCGTCCGCGCCGGTGCGCCCCCGATCCCCCTCCCGTCGAGCGACGAGAACCCCCGACCCGTCGGCTCGGGTCGTCCCCGTCGAACGGGCCCGACGGGCCGCCCTGGCGGCCGTCTCTATCGTCGCCTCCTGCCTGGTCCTGGGGCTCCCGGGCCGGGCTCGGGCCTACGAGGACGAGATCGACCTCGGGGTGGCGGCCGGCTACGCCTGGAACGTCGCCCGGGAGGGTCGAGAGGTCGGTCGCCACGGTGCCGGCGTGTCCCTGACCGTCGCTGGGGGACTGAACGACGTGCTGACCCTGCAGGGGCACGTCGGCTACAGCGCCCACCCGGACGAGACGGCGACGACCCACGTCCTGCTGGGGGGCATCGAGCTCGTCTACCTGCTGGACGTCTTGGAGTTCGTTCCCTTCTTCGGCTTGGGCGTCGACGCCCTGGGCAGCGTGCTGTCCGGGGACGGCAACGTGGAGCTCGGCGCCCACGCTCTGCTCGGGCTGGACTGGCTGATCTCCTACGAGTGGCTGGTCGGGGTCGACGTGCGGCTCTTCCTGCTGCCCCTGACCATCGACGAGCCGCGGCTCGAGCCCCTGTACGGCCAGGTGCTGATCCGGGCGTCCCGTCGCTTCGACATCTTCTGACCGGCGGCCCGGCGGCGACCCTGGCTCGGAAGGAATACCGGCCCGGGCGGACCCGGCGG
>DAPKRP010000992.1:0-3340 GCA_031800515.1 Polyangiaceae bacterium LLY-WYZ-14_1
GGAGCGGGTTTCGGCCCACCGCCTGCCCGACGGCGCGGGTCGCCCGGGGGGAGCCGATCGCCTGGGCCACCTGCCGGTAGGAGCGCACCTCTCCCGGGGGAATATCCGCCAGAGCCTCCCAGACCCGGGATTGAAACGGCGTTCCCTGGAGGTCCAGGGGAAGGGAGGCGACGAGGTCCACGCCCGCATCCCCCTCGAGGAAGGCGAGGAGGGGCTCGGCGAGCTCGAAGGGCACCACGGTCCGGTTCGGGTCGGATCGTCCTCGATCCGGCCCGGCGAAGGCCAGGCGGCAGAGCCCCCGCTCGGACCAGGCGAGCTCGAGGGCGCCGACGCCGAGCTCTCGGGACACCGGGCCGGGGAGCACGAGCCGGCCGAGGTCGAGGTCCGGGGCAGCGGCCTGCCCCTTTGGACCCCCGGGAGCTGGGGCGTCCCCATCGTCGTCGTGGTCGTCGCCCTCCCCGGCGTCAGCGCGGCGGACGACCGCCGCCGGCCCCGGGATCAGGTCGTCGTCGACTCCGGAGGAGGCGTCCGAGCCGGGTTCCGGAAGCTCGGAGCGGTTGGCGGTGGTAGGTTGGCGCATCGTGCTCGTCCGCCCCGGCACGCCCGACGGCCAGCCCGGGCCCAGAGGGCCCCGGCGCCGCGGTGGCCCGCCCGCCGAGTCATGGCGGACAGGGGTCGTCGGGCTGATCGGTCTGAGCCTTGGGGCGATGGCCTGCGGGCCCAGTCCACGAAAGGTGCACTACGCGGACACTTATTTCGAGCGCTGCGCCGCCGCCGACGCCGCGGGGCTCGCCAGCCCCTCGGCCCGCCGCGACTGCTGGCGGGGGTGGCTCGACCACCACACCATCGGTCAACCGCAGGACAAGGTCCGCTACGCGGAGGGCCGGGTCGCCTTTCTCGGGAGCGCCCGGGGGGCACCGGGCGCGTCCGCCGAGACGGCTGCAGACGGCGGCGCCGGCGACGCGGCCCAGGACGCGGCGGGGGCCCGGGACCAGCCGGGAGACGCCCCGGTTGCTCCCGCCGCCGCTCCCCCGAACGATCCCGGAGAGGCCCGCCTCCGCCACCACCTCGCCCTGGACGACCCGAAGACGGTCACGCCGGGGGACCCGGCCCGGGTGCCTCAGCTCGACCGACGCTGGCGCCCTCCCCCAGCGTCTCGACCGGCGGCGGCGGCGGCCGACGCCGAGCCCCCGACGCCTCGGGACGCCCGGGCCGGTATCTGCCGGCCGATCTGCACGCCGGGCTGGAACGACTGCGCCGGTCGCTGCGACCCGTCGGGCGATCCAGCCTGCTTCGAAGCCTGCGACGAGACGTTCCTCGTCTGCCTCCGGGCCTGCCCCTGAGAGGGTGTTGAGGAATCCCTTGCGAGCCCGCGGGAGCGGTTGGCCCCAGCGGTTCGCCCCTCTGGGGCCCTCACCCGGCGCTCGCGGCGGCGCCGACGGAGGCGGACGCCTCGACGCTGAAGCTGACCTCCGTCGTCACCGGCGGTAGGGAGCCGATCGCCGAGTTCGCGCACTGCACCGCGTTCATCCCGAGGCCGGCGACGGCCTCCGGGAGACCCTTGCCGGCTTCTACCATCGCCTCGCCGGCACCCCGCAACCGGGCGAGCTTCGCCTGGAAGGTCAGTACCCGGGGTAGCCGACGGAGGGCGGCCTCGAGCCGGGCGACCTGCTCGTCGACGTTGCTCTCGGCGGAGACCTCGGCGACCACGGTGACCTGTCCAGGCTCGCAGGTCGCCTCCGCGTCCAGGGACGCGTCGCAGGAGGCGTCGCACTCGGCGCTCACCTCCGGGGCGCGGACCTCGCCGGTGCAGGTCGGCTCGGTCAGCTCCACGCTGCATCCGCCCCGACATTCGCCGCTGCACTCCCCGGAGACCTCCGCGACGCAGGTGCCCTCGCAGGTGCCCGAGCAGCCGCCATCGCAGGTGCCCTCGCAGCCGCCGGAGCAGCTGCCCTCGCAGGCGCCTTCGGCGTTGCGCGCCGCGCACTCCCCGGAGCATTCCCCTCGGCAGGTTCCCGAGCAGCCCGCGGAGCAACTGCCCTCGCAGGTACCCTCGCAGGAGGCGCTGGCCTCGACGGCGCAGGTGCCGGTGCACTCGGCGGAGCACCCACCTCGCAGCTCTCCGCCTTCGCATTCCAGGGTGACGCCCCCGGGGTCGACGTCCGCCTCGCATTTGGCGTAGCAATCCGCCGCCGCGTCGACGGAGACCTTGCAGACGGGAGGCGTGGTCACCACCGCGAGCCGAAGACCGGCGCTTCCCCGGAGCTCGCCGATGTCCGCCCGGAGACGGGCGGCGACGGCGTCGCAGGCCGCCTTGACCTTCGGCGTGCCCCCGGACGGCGCCATGGCCCCGTCGGAGAGGCCGAGCTCTCGACCCATTTCCTTGCAGACCGTGGCGAGGCCGCCGGACAGCTCGGAGACTTCCGCGGAGAAGCGCTTGGTCGCACCGACGAAGGCGTCGAGCTTTCTCGCCGCCGCGCCGGCGCCGAAGTCCCCGGAACAGGATCCGGAGAGCTCCACCCCGCCGGGGCTACTTCCCCCCTGAAGCCCGAGGAAGCCGCTCCCGCCACAGCTCGACGCCACGAGGACGCCGGTCATCAGAGAAGCGACGGTCGCCGCCGCCTGAATCCACTTGCTTCGGTGTTCCACGATGGACCCTTTCGATCAGAAGACGGTCTCGACGTCGATGCAGTCGGTGAGCTCGCCGGCATCCGCCAGGCCCCGGGTTTCCCGTTCACAGCGGGCTCGGTCGCCGCCGGTGAGCTGCTGGCACCGGGCGTCGGAGGCCGCGGCCTGGACGCGAACCACCTTGCAGGGCTCCGGCTCCACCTCGACGGCGAGCACCTGCCAGGGGTCGTCCAGGGAGAGCTCCGGGGCGCTCCCCCCGTCGTGGAGGACGATGGCGGTGGCCTGGTCCAGGGGCACCGCGTCGTCGTGGTAGAGCCACTTCCGCGCGTCCCCTTCGGCGCAGTCCACCACCCGGACGGCGAGACGCTCCGCCGAACCGATGGCGATGGTCCGTTCCTCGCCCGCGTCGAGGCCGCCTTCGAGGACGAGGGAATGAAGCCGACCCTCCTGCTCCTTCACGTAGAGGTGGCAGGCGCGGTGCCGGCTGCGGTGGACGATGCGAAGTGCCCGGCCGCCCGTGGTCACCGGGTCCGAGAGATCCAGCAGGACGGACGCGAAGCCCGCTTGGGTACCCTCCCGAGGTCCATCGGAGACGACGACCTCCGTGTGGAACGCGGCCTCGACCGTCCGTTCGAACAGCGGCTGGCCCGAGTCGCAGGAATAGCCGACCACCCGATAGGAGCGGCCCGGGTGCATCCGGGTCACCCGCTCG
>DAPKRP010000993.1:0-7875 GCA_031800515.1 Polyangiaceae bacterium LLY-WYZ-14_1
TCGAAGGCCGCTGGCTCGACGAAAAGCCCGGGCACGTCTACGTCCAGCCCCACTGGGAGCGGCACGGCCGGGGATGGCTCTTCGTCCGAGGCCACTGGCTGCCGGTCCGAAAGGCGGCCTCAGAGGGTCGGTCAAAATAACGCTCCGGTCGGTTATTTTGACCGACCCTCTCACTCAAGGGGCCGACGCGTCACCCCTTCCGGGTAGCCCCCGGCGGATGGGCTCGGGGGCCGCAAGGACTGGAGCCGGCGGGTCGTTCCTTCGTCGTCTTCGAAGGAGAGGAAGAGCTGCTCGGGCTCGCCCCGGGGATCGAGCTCGCTCAGGGCGGAGGCGGATGGAAGGGCGACGGGATAGTAGGTGACCCGGTCCCCGGCAGCCGCCGGCCGACGTTCGAACCGCCGGTAGATGCCGAAGAGGGCGGGCACCAGGCCGAAGACCCCGAGCACGATGGGCAGGGACAGGGGCCGACCGCCCGGGCCAGCTCCGTGCCCAACCAAGGCCCAGCCGCCGCCCCGATGCCGTAGGCCGAGACCAGGGTCGCGTTCGCCGCCACCGCCTCTCGGGGGGCCAGATAGTCCCCCGCGTGGGCCAGGCTCAGGGGGTAGAGGACGAAGCCGACGCTCCCCACGAGGCCTGCCGCCGTGAGCAGCAGGGGATAGGAGGGGGAGCGCTCGGCGACCAGCAGGGCGAGCCAGGTGGACGCCGCCACCAGGGCGAGGGAGCTCACGGAGAGGACGAGCCGGCGGTCGAGGCGGTCCGAGAGCTGGCCCAGGGGCCACTGGAGGACGAGGCCCGAGGCGACCAGGGTCGCCATGAAGTTCCCGACGTCGGCATCCGGCCAGCCGAGCCCCCGGGCGAACATCGGTCCAAGCCCCATCAGGCTGCCCACCGTCCCCCCCGCGGCGACGCTTCCCACCATGGCCAGCGGCGAAGACGGCGAAGGAGCGGATGTGGCCGACCCGGCGGATGACCCGCTCGCTGAAGCGGGACCCCAGCATCAAGCCGGCGGAGAAGGCGGCCAGCACCAACCCGGCCAGGGTCGGGCCGACGGCGCCGTCCCGGGCGAGGCGCAACGCCACGAGGGTCCCGGCGAGGCCGCTCGCCGCCACGCAGCAGGCCAGCCCCAGGAACAGCGCCGCGAAGTAGCGAACGGCGGCGGCCACGGGGGGGCCGTAGCATCCCGCGTCGGGAAGGCGAGGCATCGGTGGCACCTGCTACCGTCGACGGATGAGCGAACCGGCCGATGACCGTGGCGGGGCCCGGACGCCGACCACCTACTGGGACTACATCAAGGTCGAAGAGCTCCTCGGGCTTCAAGGAGGCCTCCCGGGGGACGAGGCGGCCCTCGGGAACGACGAGGTCTTGTTCATCGTCGTCCACCAGATCGACGAGCTCTGGTTCAAGCTGGCCCTCCGGGAGCTGGTGGCCGCCCGGGACCTCCTGGACCAGAACCCGGTGCCGGAGACGGCGCTGGCGGGGACGGTGCGGAGCCTCCGGCGGCTCACCGCGATCATGGAGCACGCCGCCGCCCACTTCGGCCTGATGGAGACGATGACCACCCGGGACTATCTCGGCTTCCGGGACAAGCTGATGCCGGCGAGCGGCTTCCAATCCGCCCAGCTCCGGGAGATCGAGATCCTGCTGGGCCTGCGGGAGGACGACCGGATCCGTTTCGGCCACGAGTCGAGCTACCGGGCGGCCCTCCGGGGTCCCGGCGGCCGGCCTTCCCCGGCCTCCCAGCGGGTGGACCGCCGCCTCGGGGACGGGCGACCGACCATGCACGGCGCCCTCCGGAGCTGGCTCGAGCGGACCCCGATCGAAGGCTCCACCCCCGCAGACCCGGGGGACGCGGACACGGTGGACACCTTCATCGCCGCGTATCTGTCCACCTGGGACCAGGAGGCGGACCGGCAGGAGGCCCTGGCCCGGGCCCACGCCCTCACCCCGGAAGACGTCGACCGATTGAAGGGCAAATACGACGCCCAGCGCTCGGCGGCCCGCCGCTTCCTCCAGGTCGAAGACCTCGACGACGCCCCGCCGGAGGAACGCGCCCGCACCCGTCGCATCCGGGCGGCCCTGCTCTTCGTCGAGAGCTATCGGGAGCTGCCTCTGCTGTCCTGGCCCCGGGAGCTCCTCGACGCGGTCGTCGCCTTCGAGCAGTCGTTCCTGGTCTTTCGCCAGCGCCACGCCCGGATGGTGGAGCGGATGATCGGACGGCGGCCCGGCACCGGAGGCTCCGCCGGGGTGGACTACCTGGACCAGACCGCCCTCGCCTACCGGGTGTTCAAGGAGCTCTGGCAGGTCCGGGCCCTGCTCATTCGACGGGAGGCCCTGCCCCCGCTCCGCCGGGCGGACTTCTATGGATTCGTCGCCGAGCACGCGTGACCCGTCGTCGCCGGCGGCGACGAAAACGCCGTCGCCCCCCATCGGCCCCGGTCGGCGCCTGGCGGGAACCGCCGTCGCCCTGACGGCGGGGGCGTTGGCGGCCCTCCTCGTCGTCCGCTTTCTGCCCGGCGCCTTCGGAGCGGCCCTTCCGGCGCGGCCCGGCACCTTCGTCGTCGAAGGTCGCCTCGACCCGGCGGAGGACCCGACGCTCCCCCAGGACGGATCCCTCTACGAGGATCACCGCATCCCCGCGGAGGCCGGCTATCGGCTTACCGCTTCGATGGAAAGCGACGACTTCGACGCCTGGATCCAGGTGTTCGGACCCGACGGACGCCCTCTCGGGCAGAACGACGACGGCCCCGACGGGGGTACCGACGCCTGGCTATCCCTGCCCTGCGAGCGGCCTGGGACCTACGTCGTGCGGGCCAACGCCCGCACCGCCGGGATGACCGGGGACTTCCGCCTCATCGTCGTTCTCGAGGCCCCCGCCCGGGAGCGACCCTCTTCAGAGGGTCGGTCGAAGTAACCGACCGAGCCGAGGCGGCGAGGGGTATCGGCTGATCTTTCGAGAAGCCGGAACGCCGCAGACGGCGTCGGATCGGCTTCGCGGCGCTCACTCGGCGTCCTGGGGCATCGGGGGGTGGTGGCTCGGTCGATAGCCACCGGCGGGGGCCGGCGCTTCCCGGGCTTCGCCGGAGCGTCGCCGGCCCGGAAGCCGCGCGGCGATCCGTCGGGCGAGCCCCCGGCCGTCGTCGACGATGTGATAGAGGGTCGGCACCAGCACCAGGGTCAGCACCGTGGCGAAGACCAGCCCGAAGATGACGGCGATCGCCATCGGCCCCCAGAAGGCGCTGGTCGAGCTGCCCACGATGGGGCGAAGCTCGAAGAAGTCGAAGGACACCCCGAGGGCCATCGGAACCAGCCCCAGCACGGTGGTGGCCGCGGTGAGCATCACGGGCCGGAAGCGGGTGAGGCCTGCGGTGACGAGCGCCTCCCGGAGCCCCATCCCCCGGTCGAGGAGCTGTTCCACGTAGGTCAGAAGCACGATGGCGTTGTTGACCACCACCCCGGCCAGGGAGATGACCCCGAGGCCCGTCATGATGACGCCAAACGCGGTCCCGGTGATCACCAGCCCCCAGAGCACGCCGACCAGGGACATCACCACCGACAACAGGATCACCAGCGGGGTGAGGAAGCTGTTGAACTGGGTGACCAGGACCATCGCGATGAGGAAGATCGCGATGACGAAGGCCCGGGACATGAACTCTTCGGCGTCCCGCTGTTCGTCGTTCGCCCCGCCGAGGCGGGCGGCGAAGCCCGGGGGAAGCTCGGCGTCTTCCAGGAAAGCGCCGACCGCCGCCTGGACCTCGTTTTCGTTCCGGCCTTCCTCGACGTCCGAGGAAACGGTGACCACGAGCTTCTGATCCAGGTGCCGGACCGTGCCGCTCCCGCCGGCGAGCTCGTAGCGGGCGACGGCGGACAGGGGGACCGGGAAGGTGGGGAGCTTCTCCGGGTCGCTGCCGGGGATGCGCAGGCCGAGGACGCTCTGGAGGTCCTCCCGGTGCTCCGGGGTGAGCTCGACGACGATGTCGTACTCGTCTTCCCCGTCCCGGAGGCTGCTCGCGTCGGTGCCGGCGAAGGCGGTGCGGATGGCGCTGGCCACCTCGTTCGTGCTGGCGCCGACCCGTGTGGCGGCCCCCCGATCGATGCGGAGGCGTAGCTCCGGGCGGCCGACCCGATAGTCGTCCTCGATGCCGGTGACCCCGTCGATCTCCGCGATCTGGCGCCGAAGCCGGGCGGCGAGCTCGCCCACCCGATGATAGTCGTCGCCGCTCACCTCGACGCTGACCGGCTTGCCGACGGGGGGCCCCATCGTCTCCTTGTCGACGGTGATGGTCGCCCCGGGGATCTCTCGCACCGCGGCCCGGATGCGGTCGATGGTCCGCCGGGTGTCTTCGGTGCGGATCGCGTCGTCGGGCTTGGCGTTCGCCGGGTGGGGGAGAAAGTCGACGGTGACCCGGGCTTTGTTCTTCGCCGCCTGCGCGCCGTCCATGGGGTCGCCGCCGCCGCCCCCGGCGATGCCCGTCTCGGCGACGTAGAAGTCGACGTTCGGGGTCTCGGCGAGGATGCCTTCGATGCGCCGGACGATGCGGTCGGTCGCCTCGAGGTCCGTCCCGTCGGGAGCGGTGACCTGGACGAAGGCGCGATCCGGGGCCGTGTCCGGGAAAAACTCGGTGCCGTGGCTCAGGTAGCCGTACGCGACGAAGGTGCCGACCAGGGTGGCCACCCCGACCCCGACGGTCACGTAGCGATTATCCAGGGCCCATTCGAGAAGACGCTTGTAGGCGCCCATCGCCCGGCTGCCCTGGGCCACCGGGGGGACCGACGGCGCCCCGGCGGCGGGCTGGGCGTCGTCGTCCGCGTCCGCGTCATCGGCTCCCGGGTCCCCGGGTCCCGCCTTCGAGGCCCGGGGCATCAGGAACGAGGTCAGGACCGGCAGGATCACCACGGCGACGATCAAGGACGCCATGAGCACGGTGACCACCGTCTTCGGCATGTAGCCCATGAACTGGCCCATGATCCCGGTCCAGAAGATCAAGGGGGCGAAGGCGGCGACGGTGGTGAAGGTCGATGCGGCGACGGCGCCGGCCACCTCCCGGGTGCCGTCGATGCTGGCCTGGACCAGGCCTTCCCCCTGTTCGACGTGGCGGTAGATGTTCTCGACGAGCACGATGCCGTTGTCGACCAGCATCCCGAGGGCGAAGATCAGGCTGAACAACACCATCATGTTCAGGGTCAGCCCGAAGACGTTGATGATCAGGATCGCCAGGAGCATCGACAGCGGGATCGAGATCGCGACGAAGAGGGCGTTCCGCACCCCCATGAAGAACACGAGGACGGCGATCACCAGGAGGAACGCGGTGATGATCCCGTTCTCGAGCTCGCTCACCATGTCCGAGACGAAGCGGGACTGATCCCCCAGGATCTCGAAGCGCACACCGTCGGGCCAGCGCGCCTGGTGGTCCCGGGCCAGCGCCTTCACCGCGTCGGCGACCTCGAGGATGTTCGCCCCCGTGCGCTTGGAGACCGCCAGGGAGACGGCGGGCTCGCCGTTCATCCGGGCGTAGCTGTCCCGGTCGGCGAAGTCGTCGACGACCCGGCCCAGGTCCCGGACGAAGACCGGGCGGCTCCCGACCCGCTTGACGGCGACGTCCTCGATCTCCCGCGGGTCCTCGAAGTCCCCGGGGACCCGCAGCAGGAAGCTCGCGTCCCCGGCGGTCACCGTGCCCCCCGGGACGTTGACGTTCTCGTTCGCGATCGCGCCGATGACGTCGTCGAGGGCGAGCTCGTAGTGGGCCAGGCGGTGGGGGTCGATCTGGACCCGGATCTCTCGGGTCCGGCCTCCGGTGAGCACGGCGTCGAGGACCCCGGGGATCCGAGCGACCTCGTCCTCCAGGTCTTCCCCGAGACGCTTGAGCTCCTGCTCGTCGACGGGGCCACCGATGGTGACGATAAGGATCGGGACGTCGCTGAAGGAGACCTCGGCGACCTCCGTGTCCTCGGCGTCCTCCGGAAGGTCCGGCTTCGCCTTGTCGACCCGGTCCCGAACCAGCTGGAGCACCTCCTGGATGTCCGCCTCGGGCTCGAACTCCAGGGTGATGATGCTGGCCCCCTCGGCGGAGGCGCTGGTCATCTCCTTCAGGTCTTTGACCCCGGCGAGCTCGTTCTCGATCGGGATGGTCAGGAGCGTCTCGATGTCCTCCGGGGAGACGCCGGGGTAGGGAGTGGTGACCAGCACCACGGGCACGTCGACGTCCGGCGAGGCCTCCCGCGGCATCGTCGCGTAGGTCTGAAGGCCGAGGACGAAGATGATGAAGACGCCGAGGAGAACGGCGGCGCGCCGGCGGATGAGGGCCCCGATGAGCCCGCCGCGGTCCTCGCTTTGGCCCGGGTCGGAGGGGCCGGTGCCGTGGCCGCCACCGGCCTCGGCGTCCGGCTGGTCGTCGTCCGGGGGTCGGAGGCGGTCGGTCATTCGGACACCTCGTGGTCGCCGTCGTCGTCTTCGTTGTCGTCGTCGTCGGGCCGAACGCCGTCCGGCCGGTCCTCGTCGCCCCCGGGGGCGGTCTCGCCGGGGGCGGCCGCCGGGGCCGGCAGCTCGTCGTGGCGCACCCGCCCGTTCGTGCAGCAGAGCCCCTCCCGGGAGACGATAAGCGTATCCCCGTCGGCGAGGTCCCGGTGGCCCACGACCACCACCACGTCCCCGGGGGCGAGCCCCTCTTCCACCACCACCTGGTCCCGGACGATGCGCCCGAGGGAGACGGGCCGCCAGCGGGCCACCCCGTCCTCGGCGAGGAACACCCCGAGCTCGTCCAGCCGGGTCACGATGAAGTCCTGGGGCACCACCACCGACTCCCCGCCGAGCTCCCGGCGGACGGTCACCGTCGCGATCATCCCGGGGAACAGGGTGCCGTCCGGGTTCGGCAGCTCGAACTCGACGTCGAAGGCCCGGGTGTCGAGGTCGGCGGCGGGCTCGATGTTGGTGAGGGTGGCCTCCCGGAGACCCGAGCGGGCGTCCGTCACCACGGACCCGACCAGCCCCGGCCGAAGGGCGACGACGTCCCGGTCCGAGACGCTCACGCTGACGGACAGGGGGTCGAGCTGGACCAGGCGAAGCAGAGGCTCCCCGGGCGGGGCCGTCTCCCCCACCTCCGTGTCCACCTTGACGACGACGCCGTCGAAGGGCGCTCGGAGGATCGCCCGCCGAAGCCGCAGGTGCTGGAGCCGTTCGCTCGCCTTGGCCCGGGCGACCTGGGTCTCCCGAGCCTCCCGGTCCGCCTCCGACATCGCCTGCCCCAGGCGCCGGGCCCGGGCGAGCTGCCGTTCCGCGTCTTCCCGTTCGATGCGCGCCTGCTCGAGCTGGACCCCATAGAGGGAGGCGTCGACCCGCAGGAGGGTGGCGCCCTTCGCCACCCGGTCGCCGTCGTCGACCAAGACGCGCTCGACGTAGCCCCCCAGGGGGGCGGACAGCATCGCGTCCCGGCCGCCCTCGATCTCGCCGGGCAGCTCGAGCTCGAGGACCGCCGCCGAGGGAAGGATGCGGGCGACCTCGACCCGGGTCGCCCGGACGCGGCTCGGGTCCGTCGCCGAGGCCCGAGCGGCGGCGGCCTCGCCCCCGGCGCCTTCATCCCCGGAGGGCTGTCCCGCGGCGGAGGCGCAGGCGCCCAGCCCGACCAGGGCGAGGACGAGGACCGGGGCGGCCGGGCTCCCGGGCATCGCCCCGGCGAAGGGGCCCGGCGGGGGCCCGGAGGGCACGGTTTGGATGGCGGTGGTGCGGGGGATCGTCATCGGCGGGAGTCCTCGGGGTCGGCGTCGGAGGCAGCGGCGGGGTCGGAGGCCGGGCGGGAAGAGTCGGCGAAGCCGCGGAAGAGCACGTCGACGGCGCGCTCCGGGAAGGCCACCGGGATCGGCTCGCCGTCCCGGAGGAAACGC
>DAPKRP010000994.1:0-3681 GCA_031800515.1 Polyangiaceae bacterium LLY-WYZ-14_1
TGAGCGGGTTCGCCTCGCCCACCCCGCCGCCGACGGCGGGCCGGCGGCGGCCCTCGAGCTCGCCGGGGTCAACGACTACACCGCAGGGGGGTTCGGCGACCCGCCGGACCTGGCCCGGGCCGTCGCGGGTCGGGACCCGAACGCTCCCCTCGTCCTGCTCGCCCACCAGCCCCGGCACGCCCCGGAAGCGGCGGAGCACGGCGTCTCCCTCCAGCTCTCCGGGCACACCCACGGGGGCCAGATCTTCCCCTTCAACTTCCTGGTCCACCTCCAGCAGCCCTTCGTCGCCGGGCTCCACGCCCTGGGGGAGATGGCCGTCTACGTCTCCCGGGGAACGGGCTACTGGGGCCCGCCCATGCGCCTCGGCGCGCCGGCGGAGATCACCCGCATCGAGCTCCGCCCCGCCGCACCCGGGGACGAGGGGCAAGGCTCGGCCCAGGCCCGCCGGCCGGCGTGATCAAATACCTCGGCTCGAAGCGCCTCCTGGTCCCCGCGATCGTCGAGCTGATCTCCGGGCTGCCCGGCGCGCGCCGCGTCGCCGACCTGTTCAGCGGGACGAGCCGAGTGGGCCACGCCCTCAAGGCGGCGGGCTTCCAGGTGCTGGCGAACGACCACAACGCCTACGCCGCGACCCTGGCCCGCTGCTACGTCGCCGCCGACCGGGAAGACGTCGCGGAACCCGCCGAGGCACTCCTTCGGGAGCTCGCGACCGTGCCGCCGCGCCCCGGGTGGTTCACCCGCACCTACTGCGAGGAGAGCCGCTTTTTCCGCCCGGAGAACGGCGCCCGCATCGAGGCGATCCGCCAGGCGATCGCCGAGCGGGAGCTCGACCCGGAGGTCGAGGCGGTCGCCCTCACCGCGCTCATGGAGGCGGCCGACCGGGTGGATTCCACCACCGGCGTCCAGATGGCCTACCTGAAGCAGTGGGCGGCCCGCGCCCAGAACCCCCTGGCCCTCCGCATGCCCACGGTGCTGAGCCGAGCCCGCCATGGGAAGGGGGCCGCCTTCGAGCTCGACGCCGCCGCCGCGGCCCGGGCGATGGGCCCGGTGGACGTCGCCTACCTCGACCCCCCCTACAACCAGCACAAGTACCTCGGGAACTACCACGTCTGGGAGACGCTGGTCCGCTGGGACCAGCCGGAGGTCTACGGCCGGGCCCGGAAGCGCGTCGACTGCCGGGAACGGAGGAGCCCGTTCAACTCCCGCCGCGGGATTCGAGACGCCTTCCGCGGGCTCCTCGACGCCATCGACGCCCGCCACCTCGTCGTGTCGATGAACGACGAGGGCTTTCTGACCCGGGAGGAGGTCGAAGATCTGTTGGCCGCCCGGGGCGGCGCCGCCGGCGTCGCCGTGCACGCCTTCGACTACCGTCGCTACGTCGGGGCCCGCATCGGCATCCATAATCCGGCGGGGCAGCGGGTCGGCACCGTCGGACGCCTCCGGAACCAAGAGCACCTCTTCGTCGTCTCCGCCCCCGGCGCCTGAGGCTGCCCCGGATCGGCACTTGTACTATCCCCTGCCTCGATGAACGGAGGACACCCGATGCGACCCGTGCTTTTCCTGGCCCTCGGGGCCCTGTGCGGCTGCGGGGGCGGCAGCCAGGCTGGTCGGACGACGACCGGCGGCCCGGACACCGCCCCCGCGCCGAGCGGCGACGCCGAGATCGGCGACTGGGGCTTCGCCCTGGACGACATGGACCGGGAGATCGACCCGGGGGACGACTTCTTCCGCTTCGCCAACGGCGCCTGGCTCGAGACCTTCGAGATCCCGTCGGACTTCAGCAACTACGGCGCCTTCACCGTGCTCTTCGAGCGCAGCGAAGCCCAGGTCCGGGCGATCCTGGAAGAGGCGGCCAGCGCGAGCGGGGTCGAGCCGGGCAGCAACACGCAGAAGATCGGCGACTACTACGGCACCTTCCTGGACGTCGACGCCATCCAGGCCAAAGGCCTGGCACCGGCCCAGGAAGACCTGGCCTTCCTCGGCGGCCTGGACAGCCACGAGGCGGTCGCCGGGGCGATGGGTCGGGCGGACCTCCGCACGGAATCGCCGGTCGGGGTCTGGATCGACCTCGATGCGAAGAACACGGACCGCTACCTGCTCCAGCTGACCCAGGCGGGGCTCGGCCTGCCGGACCGGGACTACTATCTGGAAGACCGCTTCGCCGAAGAGCGCACCAAGTACCGGGCCTACGTCGAGCAGATGCTCGACCTCGCCGGGATCGAAGGCGCTGGGGACAAGGCGGAGGCCATCGTCACCCTCGAGACGGAGATGGCGAAGGTCCACTGGCCCCGGGCCAAGCGCCGGGACCGGAACCTCACCTACAACCTCACCGACCAGAGCGCCCTCGAGACCGCCGCCCCGGGCTTCCCCTGGGATCCCTTCCTCGCCTCCCTGGGCGTCGACGCGCAGGCGGCGGAGCTCAACCTGCGGGAGCAGGACGCCGTGGTCGCCCTGGCGGCGATGTTCCGGGAGACGCCGGTGCCCACCTGGTCCGCCTACCTCCAGTTCCACTACCTCCGGAGCTTCGCGTCGGTGCTGCCCCAGGCCCTCGACGAGGCGACCTTCGACTTCTACGGCCGGACCCTGTCCGGGCAGCCGGAGCAGAAGGAACGCTGGAAGCGCGCCGTCGCGGCGACGAACGATGCCCTGGGCGAGGTGGTCGGCCAGGAATACGTCGCCCGCCACTTCCCCCCGGAGGCCAAGGCGGCGATGGAGGCGCTCGTCGACAACGTGAAGCAGGCCTTCGGCCGGCGCCTCGACGACCTCGACTGGATGGGAGACGACACGAAGGCCGAAGCCCGCGCCAAGCTCGCCAAGTTCACCACGAAGATCGGCTACCCGGACCGGTGGAAGGACTACGGGGAGCTCGAGGTGGTGGCCGGCGACGCCCTCAGCAACGCGAAGCGGGCCAGCGCCTGGGCCTGGGACCAGGACGCCCAGAAGCTCGGCGGCCCCGTCGACCGGACCGAGTGGTTCATGACCCCTCAGACGGTCAACGCCTACTACAGCCCCACCCGGAACGAGATCGTCTTTCCGGCGGCGATCCTGCAGGCCCCGTTCTTCGATCCGGAAGCCGACCCGGCGGTGAACTACGGGGGCATCGGAGCGGTCATCGGCCACGAGATCGGCCACGGTTTCGACGACCAGGGCCGGAAGTCGGACGGAGACGGGCTCCTGCGGGACTGGTGGACCGCCGAGGACCTGGCGGGCTTCGAGGACCGGGCGGCGAAGCTCGGCGGCCAGTACGGCACCTACGAGCCCATTCCCGGCATGCCCCTCGACCCGGAGCTCACCATGGGCGAGAACATCGGCGACCTCGGGGGGCTCACCCTCGCCTACGACGCCTACCGGATCTCCCTGGGCGACCAGGAGGCGCCGGTGCTCGACGGCTTCACCGGCGACCAGCGCTTCTTCCTGGCCTGGGCCCAGGTCTGGAAGCGCAAGTACCGGGAGGAAGAGCTGCGCCGGCGGATCGTGACCGACCCCCACAGCCCCTCCGAGTTCCGGACCAACGGCATCGTCCGCAACCTCGACGCCTGGTACGCGGCCTTCGACGTGGACCCCGACGACGCGCTCTACCTGCCTCCGGAGGAACGGGTGTCCATCTGGTAGCCGGCCCTCCCGCCCGGTGGCCGGCCCGCTCCGTGCGTGCGGCCCCCAGGCCTCGCGGTCAGTGGAGAT
>DAPKRP010000995.1:0-1527 GCA_031800515.1 Polyangiaceae bacterium LLY-WYZ-14_1
CCTACCTCGGGCGGGACGGCCTCGACGGTGTGGTCGCCCACCTGCTCCATCTCTGGCGGGTCGCCGGCGAGGACACCCCGGCCCTGGGCTCCGACTGGGACGGGTTCATCCGGCCGACCCGGGGGCTCGAGGAACCGCAGAAGCTGCCGCACCTGACCGACGCCCTGCTCTCGGCGGGGATGCCCGAGGCGGTGGTGCGGAAGGTGCTTCGGGACAACGCCCTTCGGGTCCTCACCGGATAGGCGGTTCCGGGGTCCCCCGGAGGTCGGGGGAGGGGTCGAGGGGTCGTCCTCCTCGGTAGACGGCGAAATGGAGGTGGGGCGCCTCGACCTCCCCGGCGGTCTCTCCCAGGCGACCCAGCCATTCCCCTCGAAGGACCCGGTCGCCGACGCCCACGGCCACCGGGTCGACGCCTCCATAGACGGTCAGGGCCGCACCGGGATGCGCCAGCACCACCGCCGCGCCCAGGCCGGGGAGCTCCTCGCCGACGTAGACCACGAGCCCGTCGGCGGCGGCCCGCACCGGCGTGCCGGGAGGCGCCTCGACGTCCAGGCCCCGATGGCCGGCGCCGAAAGGTCGCCCGGGGCTGCCCCCCCGGGCGGGCCAGAGCCAGGTGGAGAACACCCGACCGGGGATGGCCTCCTCGAACTCGGGGGGAGCGCCCCGGCGGAGCCAATCGAGGACGAGCTCCGCCTCTCCGAGGGGCGTTCCGCCGACCCGGGCGACCCGGCCATCGGCGTCGACGGTCAGGTCAGGGCCGTCGACCCGGGCTCCGGGATGGGCGCCGCCGGTCATCGGGGGGAAGTGGGGCGCCGGGTCGACGAGTCGGCCGTCCACGCGCAGCTCGAAGTGGAGGTGGGGCCCCCTCGCGATCCCCGTGTCGCCGACGAAGCCGATGCGTTCCCCGCGCCGAACCCGCCAGCCCGGCTGTACGGTGGCGCGGTCCTGATGGGCGTAGAGGGAGACCATCCCGTTCGGATGGGCGATGACGACGGTATTGCCGAGCCCCCGCAGGCGATGGTCGCTGTAGATCACGATCCCGGGGGCCACCGCTCGGACCACCGCCCCCCGGGGAGCACCGACGTCGATCCCATCGTGGCGGAGGTCCGGTCGGGACCGTCGTACGAAGCCGAAGCCGCGGCCGAAGCGGCCCCCATCCACCGGCCAGCGCAGGGTCGACCCGACGCGGCCGTGGTGGGCCGCGGCCCGGCGCAGGGGCTCGGGCAGCGGTTCCCGGAGCAGGCGGCGGACCGCCCGGAGGGAGCCGACCCCGAGACGGCGGGCCCGTTCCAGGGAGGCCCCCCGGGGCGTCGGCACGCGGCGGGGACCATAGGCCGCTCGACGGGACGGTCGGCTCCGGGATGGGCGCGCGGCCTGGCGGCCGGCCGCCCCGTTCCGGGCCACCGGCCGGCCGTCGTCGCCACCGCTGCCCCCGCCCCCGGTCGGCTCCCGGGCGCTCGCCGGGGCGTCCGCCGCGGCCGCGGGGGGACGGTCGGCCGCCGGGAGTGCCAACAGCAGCGAGGAGAC
>DAPKRP010000996.1:0-1910 GCA_031800515.1 Polyangiaceae bacterium LLY-WYZ-14_1
GTGTTCCGGGATCTCGGCACGGCGGCCTGCGTGGCCGGGGCGGTGCTGCTGCTCGCGGCTCCGCTGCTGCGCCGGGCCATGCACCCGGAGCAGGAGACGCCCGCCGAGGGGCTTCCCGCCGCGCGCTGAATCCGGAGGGTCACTCCGGTCGGATGCGGACCATCGGGTCGTCGACCTGCTCCGGCGCCGACGCGAGCGGCAGGAGCGTACCCGCGAGCCAGGCGGGAAACTGGTCGTCGTAGTGCGGGCTCAGGAAGTGACCGGACTGTCCCCCGGCGATGACGGCGGCGGCCCGCGGCGGCTCCGTCAGGGCGACGACCGTACGCACGCTCGCCCCGCCCCGGGCCTCGAAGTCCCCGCCGTAGCGGTAGCGCCGTTCCCGAACCCCGGACCATCGGGCGACGAGCACGGGGTGGATGTCCGGGGCGAGCCGCGGGGGCGAGGTCTCGTCCAGGTCGCCGTCGGCAGCCCGGACGACCAGGGTCGGGGCCGGCGCGCCATCGTCGCCACGCCGGGGGCGGCGAGACCGGGGAGGCCGTTCCACCCGCACCGGGGACGCGATGACGTCCCCGTCGGCGGAACGGCGGGCGACCTCGAAGGCCACCAGAGAGCGGACCTCCCCGGGTTCCGGGTCGAGCACCCGGAGCACCTCGCTGGTGGTCCCCCCGTCCCGGACCCGGTATCCCAGGACGACCTCGGGCACCTGGTCCCCGGTCAGGTCTTCGAGGCGGGCTTCGGTGACCTCCTGCCCGCCGGCGACGGGGATGGTGATGAAGTCGAAGCCTCGTCCATCCCGGTAGTCGGGGCCGAAGACCAGGAGGAAGCGGTCCACCACCACCACGCGCTCGGCCTTCCCGTCGCCGGTGACGTCCCCGGCCAGGTCGAAACGCCGAGGCGCCGCTTCGATCCCCCGCGCCCGGAGAAAGCCCCGGAGCACCTCCGAGTCGGAGCCGACCACCCGAAGCCGGGGCCAGGTGTTCGCCGGACCCGGCGTGCTGGTCACCACCGCCCGCACCTCGGGCCGCGCTTCCCGGTCCACGTCCTGATAGCGGACGGAGAGCTGGGCATCGGTCCAACTCGGGTCCAGTCGGTTCACCGGGACGACCGCTTCGATGGCGACCCCGGGGCGCCCGTCCCGGCGAGGGCCTTCCACCACCCGGGCGCCGGGGATCCCTTCCAGGGGCACCGCATCCCCGGTGCTCGCGGTGCGTCGGATCTCCGACCGGCGCCGCCCCGGCTGGCCCGGGAAGACCCAGAGCTCCGGGCGCCGGGCCCGGCGCCGCCCTGGGTCCGGCACCAAGAAGGACCAGACCAGGGCGTCGTCCCGACCCCGATTCGGCGCATCTCCCCGGACGATGCGGGCGTCTTCGATCTGCGCGGCCAGATAGAGGTGTTCCCCGTCGTGGGCGAGGCCGTAGCGAAAGCTGCCGTCCCCGGCCTGCCCCGTCGTCGTGGGCGGGACCTCGAGCATCGGAACCCCGAGCCGCTGCCAGTCCCGGAGGTCACCGTCGACCCGAACCGCCCCGGCGCCATCGAGACGAAGGACGCGCACCGCCACCTGGGCCCGGGCGACGGGGATCGGCCCCAGGGACCCGGGGACCGGGACGACGCCGAGGGATACGGCGGCGGCAGCGAGGGCGACGACCCGGTGCGTCATCCGCGAGGCCCCTCGACGCCCAGGACCGGGAGGGCCCGCGGGTCGAGGCCACCGGTCGTCTTCGTGCCGGCGTTCCCGGCACCTCCCGCCTCGTTGTCCCCGCCTCGGGATGATGGCCGGCGCCGCCGCCGGCCCTCGGCGTCGGCCCGAGAGAGGGCGAGCTGGCCGCAGGCGGCGTCGATGTCGTCCCCCCGCTGAAGCCGCAGGAAGACCGGGAGACCCGCCTCCCGCAGGACCCGCAGGAAGGCCCGGG
>DAPKRP010000997.1:0-2010 GCA_031800515.1 Polyangiaceae bacterium LLY-WYZ-14_1
GGCGCCGAGGGGGCCGTCCGGGACGAGGGAGTCGTCGGGGCCGAGGTATCGGGCTCCCCCCGACTCGGCGGGGGCATCTGCGTCGCCGGGGCCTTGGCCGCCGGGACGCCCGCCGGAGGGGTGGGGGCGGTGAAGCTCTTCGGCTGGGCCGCCTCGCGTTTCAGCTCGGCGCCGCAACCGAGGCAAAACTTGTAGTGGTCTTGGTTTTCCCGACCGCAGTTGTCGCAGACGATCACGCGCGTCCTCGTAGCCCGGAGATGGGCGGCGAAAAGGAGAGGGGGAGCGCTCCGGTCACTGGGTCATCTCCACCCGAAGGAGCTGGTGGCCGAGGAAGAGGTAGTCGCCGTGCTTGAGCTCCTGTTCCCCGTCGGTGCGCACGAAGGTGCCGTTCTTCGAGTTGCTGTCGGCGAGGGAGAAGGCACCGCTTCCGGACATCTCCACCCGCGCGTGGTTGCCGGACATGTAGACGTCGTCCGGGAAGTTCATGTCGCTATTCTCTCGCCCGATCTGGACGGCGTTGTCCCGGGCACAAAAGACCATCCCTTCGGCGCCCCCCCGGAGGATCTGCACCACGCGAAAGGGGCTCGGCCGGCGGGGGGAAGCGTAGAAGGCGGTGCCGTCTTCCTCCGGCCCGGAGGTGTCCGGGGGCATCCGGTCCAGCCGGAACACCTGCTCGCCGCAGAGAAAATGCTCCCCCGGTTGGAGCTCGACGGGCTGCCGGATCCGGAGGTACACGCCGTTGGCGCTGCCCTCGTCCCGGACCACCAAGCGGTCTCCCTGGTAGAAGAAGTTGGCGTGGCGAGCGCTCAGCCAGGTGTCCTCGGGAAAGAGGATCGGGCCTTCCTGGCGACCGGCGAAGTGCTCCGCGCCCTGGAGCAGGTAGCTCACGCCCTCCACCCCCTGGTCCCCCCGGATCAGGATGAGCCGCGCCTTGCCCGGCTGCTGGATGGCCCCGAAGAAGGCCACCGGCCGTTCCACGACCTCTTCCGGAACCGTCGCACCACAGGCGCCGCAGAACTTGTGCCCTGGCGGCACCGGCGCCGAGCACTCCTCACACACGTAGTAGCGCGCTTGCTCCATCGGCTGCTGCTCCTCTCCGCTCGCCCCGGCGGAGGCGCCGGTTTCCGCGACCAGCGACAGGTCGCTCCCACACGAGGAGCAACGGGGGGAACCCATCGGATTGAACGTGTCGCAAGCGCCACACGCGATTCCGAACCCATCGTCCACCCCGCGTTCTCCGCCGCTCACCGTGCGGACCCGCTTCCGGACCGCTTCACCCCGGGGGGATAGGCGAGGGGGCCCGCGCCGTCAACGAAGTGGACCGGTACCGGCCTCCGGACCGGGTCCCCCGGCTGCGGACCCCGGGGCCCGCGGCCCGGTCGTCCGGTCATCGCCCCGCCAGCCGGTCCCCCGCCGCCCGTCGCACGGCCGGCTCGGGATCGGCGTCGGCGGCGGTCCGGAGCGCCCGGCGGGCGGCTTCCCCGGATACCGGGTCGAGCCCTCGGGCGGCCGCCGCCCGCACGTAGGCGTAGGGATCGTCGTCGAGGGCCGCCACGAGGGCGGCGACGACGGTGGGAGACGAGCGCCCCAGCATGCCGAGCACCTCCGCCGCCCGCATCCGGATGGACCACTCTTCGTCGTCCTGTAGGCGGCCGGCGACGGGCTCCCCGAAACGCCCCGGGTCCGGCGACGCGGCGATGGCATCGAGGGCCGCCAGCCGGACGTCCCGGTCCGGGTCGTCGAGCCCCCGAACGAGGACGGACGTCGCGTCGTCGCCGCCCAGCGCCCCCACCACCTGAAGCGCCAGCGCCCGAACCCCCGGGTCGACGTGCCGAGCCGCCCCCGCGATGGGCGACCAGGCGGACCGGGCGAGCGCTTCGGTCCGTTCGCCGACCGCCCGGGCCGCGGAGGCCTCCCACCGCCCGCAGCCGGCGGTCAGCGGGCCGAGCCCGGTCGGCAGGGAGGGAGGGCACCCCTCCCCCAAGGCTTCGAGGGCGGCGCGGACGCGTT
>DAPKRP010000998.1:0-14027 GCA_031800515.1 Polyangiaceae bacterium LLY-WYZ-14_1
GAGGGGCCACCTCGAGGGCCTTGCGGCACGCTGCTTGCCAATCCTGCCTTCGCGCATGGCTCCTGCCTTTGATTCGGCGGCCGCGGCGGCCCCGTCCGCGCAAGAGCTGCACTGCGACGCACCGAATGCGTCGGAACGCACGTCTTGCCGCCACTGTGCCCTCCCACTGGGCCCCGGCAGCACCCGGAATGGCTTCTGCTGCCGCGGCTGCGCCGCCGTCCATCGCCTGCTCCACGCGAGCGGCCTCGCCCGCTACTACGACCTCCGGGGGGCCCGGCCGGGGCTTCCCGCGACCGGGGTCGACCCGGAGGACGGGGCCGTCGCCACCGGCCCCCGGGACCGCAAGTGGCTCGAGCCCCTGGTCGAACGCCTCACCGCCGCCGGCCCGGAGGCGCCGGTGCGCCTCGAGCTCGACGTGCAAGGGCTCCACTGCGCCGCCTGCGTCTGGCTCCTCGAGACCCTCTTCCGGCGCCGGCCGGGTGGCATCCGGCTCCTGATCAACCCGGCGATGGGCCGGGCCGAGCTGGTGGTCCGGGGCGCCTTCGACCTCCCAGGCTGGGTCGCCGAGGTCGAGCGGTTTGGCTACCTGCTGGGCCCGCCGACGAAGGAGCCGCCGCGCCGGTCCGACGACCTCCTGGTCCGGGTGGGGATCTGCGTCGCGCTGGCCGGCAACACGATGCTCTACGCGGCGGCGGTCTACCTCGGGCTCCGGGAGGGGCCGCTCTTCGAGGTGCTCCACGACCTGCAGCTCGCCATGGCCACGGTCGCCGTCTTCGTCGGCGGGAGCGTGTTCTTCCGAGGGGCCGTGGAGGGGCTCCGGCGCCGTATCCTGCATCTCGACGTCCCCATCGCCCTCGGGATCGCCCTGGCCTACGCCGGCAGCGTCTGGTCGTTCTTCTTCGCGGACGCCCGCGCCAGCTACTTCGATTCCGTCTCCGTCTTCATCGCGCTGATGCTGGTTGGGCGCTGGCTGCAGGAGCGGGTGCTCGAGCGCAACCGCAACCAGCTCCTCGCCAGTGACGGCGCCGACAGCCTGCTGACCCGCCGCATCGCCCCGAACGGAACCCTGTCCCTGGTGCGCTGTCCGGAGGTCCGGGCGGGGGACCGACTGCTCCTCGCCCCCGGGGACCTGGTGCCCGTCGACGCCACCCTGCGGGGGGACGAAGGGCGGTTTTCCCTGGAGTGGATCGACGGCGAGAGCACCCCCCGACGGGTCCCCGCGGAGGAGCTCGTGCCCGCGGGCGCCTTCCACGTCGGCAACGGCGCCGTCGAGGTCGAGAGCACGACGGACTTTCAGGATTCGCCGCTCCTGTCCCTCCTCCGCACCCCCCCGGACGTCGATGCGGCGCGGGGTCGGGGCCGCTGGTGGCAACGCGTCTCCGGCGCCTACGTCGTCGGGGTGCTGGCAGCCGCGGGCCTCGGGCTCACCGGCTGGCTCGTGCTTGCCGGCGACCCGATTCGCGCCGTCGAGGTGACCATCGCCGTCCTGGTGGTGACCTGCCCCTGCGCCTTCGGCATCGCCACTCCCCTCGCCTACGAGCTCGCCCAGGGAGGGCTGCGCCGGCGGGGCCTCTTCGTGCGCACGATGGGCTTCCTCGACCGCGCCCTCGGGGTCCGTCGGGTGGTCTTCGACAAGACCGGCACCCTCACCACCGGGGGCCTCGCCGTCGCGGACCCGGACGCCCTTCGGAGCCTCGGGGACGATGCGCGGCAGGCGCTGATCGACCTGGCGGCTCGCTCGAACCATCCGAAGAGCCTCGCCGTCCTCCGGGCCCTCGGGGGAAGCGCCGAGGGGGGCGCAGCGGTCCGGCGGGCCCTCGAGGTCGAAGAGCACCCGGGCCGGGGCGTCGAAGGGGTCCTCCCCGACGGGCGCCGGGCCCGCCTCGGGTCCGCGGCCTGGGCGGGGGAGCTCGGGGTGGCGCCGCCCCCCCGGAGCGGGCCCGCCACCTCTCACGACGCCGACCTGGTCTTCGCCCTGGAAGGCGCCGAAGCGGTCCCCATCCCCACGGTGGAGCGACTCCGACCGGATGCCGCCGCGGAGCTCGCCGCCCTGGACGCCGAGGGCCTCGAACCGACGATCCTCTCCGGCGACCGCACCCCCCGGGCGCTCGCGCTCGCCCGAACCCTGGGGCTGCCCGCCGACCGGGTCTTCGGCGACCATCGGCCCGAAGACAAGGCGGCGTGGGTGCGGGCCCACGACCGGGGCGACCTGCTCTTCGTCGGCGATGGCCTCAACGACGGCCCGGCGGCCGCCGCCGCCACCTGCTCCGGGACGCCGGCGGTCGACCGGCCCTTCATGCCCGCCCGCTCCGATTTCTACTTCGTGACCCCGGGGCTCGCGCCCATTCGTCTCGGACTGCGCGTATCTCGCGCTCTCGCGCAAACGGTGCGCCGGAATCTGACCTTTGCCCTCACCTACAACGCCGTCGCCGTCGCCCTGGCCTGGGCGGGGTGGATGGCGCCCTGGGTTGCGGCGCTGTTGATGCCGCTCAGCTCCCTCGTGGTGCTGGCGGCGACTTCGAAGGCCCTCGGGCCGAGGAGCGCTCTGTGGAAGTCCTGATTCTCTTGGTGTTCGTCAGCCTCGGCTTCGTCGCCGGGGCGGTCGCCTTCTTCGCCTGGAACGTCCGGGAGGGTACGCACCAGCACGCCGACCGACTGGCCCTGCTTCCCCTGGAAGATGACGAGCAAACTACGGAAAACGCGAGAGAACTCGCTGGCATGAAGGGTGCCTTGGACGGCCCCGAGCTCTCGCGAGGCGAGACGCCCGCGTCGCCGTCGACGGAGTCCTGGTTCGACGGGCGACCGGCCTGAGCTGGGGAAAGAGGAAAGCCCGCAACATGGAAACGCAGCGCATCGTCTACAACGACCGCATCACCCGGATGTTCATCTGGGCGAGCGTGCTTTGGGGCATCGTCGGGATGCTGGTCGGCGCCATCGTCGCCCTCCAGCTCGCCTTCTGGCCGGCGAACTTCGAGCCCTACCTGACCTTCGGTCGGCTCCGCCCACTCCATACGAACGCGGTGATCTTCGCCTTCGTCGGCAACATGCTCTTCGCCGGCGTCTATTATTCGACCCAGCGCCTCTGCAAGGTCCGCAACCCATCGGACCTCTTGGCCAACGTCCACTTCTGGGGCTGGCAGGCGATCATCGTCTCGGCGGCGATCACCCTGCCTCTGGGCATCACGACCTCGAAGGAATACGCCGAGCTCGAATGGCCCATCGACCTGGCGATCACCGCCATCTGGGTGGTGTTCGCGGTCAACTTCTTCTGGACCTTGGCGAAGCGGAACGAAAAGCATCTGTACGTCGCGATCTGGTTCTACATCGCGACCATTCTCGCCGTCGCCGTGCTCCACATCGTCAATAGCCTCGCGATCCCGGCGGGGCTCTTCAAGAGCTACTCCGTCTTCGGCGGCGTTCAGGACGCCCTGGTGCAGTGGTGGTACGGCCACAACGCCGTCGCCTTCTTCCTGACCACGCCGATCCTCGGGATCATGTACTACTTCGTCCCGAAGGCTGCGGAACGCCCGGTGTTCAGCTACCGGCTGTCGATCATCCACTTCTGGTCCCTCGTCTTCATCTACATCTGGGCGGGCCCGCACCACCTTCTGAACACCGCGCTCCCGGACTGGGCTCAGACCCTCGGGATGATCTTCAGCCTGATGCTCTGGGCCCCGAGCTGGGGCGGCATGCTGAACGGTCTGCTCACCCTCCGGGGCGCCTGGGACAAGCTCCGCACCGACCCGGTGCTGAAGTTCTTCGCCGCGGGCGTGACCTTCTACGGGATGTCGACCTTCGAAGGCCCTCTCCTGTCCATCAAGGCGGTCAGCAGTCTGGCCCACTACACGGACTGGATCATCGGCCACGTGCACTCCGGCGCCCTGGGCTGGAACGGCCTGATGGCGGCGGGGATGTTCTACTGGCTGATCCCCCGGCTCTACGGCACCAAGCTCCACAGCCGCGGCGCCGCCAACTTCCATTTCTGGACCGGGACCTTCGGCATCATGATCTACGTCGTTGCGATGTGGGTCTCCGGGATCACCCAGGGCCTCATGTGGCGGGAGCTCAACCCCGGCGGAGGCCTGGCCTATCCGAACTTCGTCGAGACGGTGATCAAGATCATCCCCCTCTACTGGCTTCGGCTGGTCGGCGGAACGATCTACCTGCTCGGCTTCATCCTGATGGCCTGGAACCTCATCATGACCGCCCGCTCCGGGAAGCCCGTCGAGGGCGAGGCGGAAGTCCCCGTCGGCGCCATCGTCGACCCGGAGGAAGCGAAGATCGGCTGGGTCGAGGTGCTCCTCGGCAAGCCCGTCATCCTGACCTTCGTCGTCGGCGGGATCATCTCCCTGCTGGCCATCGGCAGCGAGGTCGCCAACACCTTCCTGATCCTCGCCGCCTTCGGCGTCGCCCTGATCGGCGCGATCGCTCTCGGCCTGTCGAAGCCGGAGGCGGGCCGGCCCCCCTGGCATCGGCTCCTCGAAGGCAAAGCGGGCGCCTTCACCATCCTGACCGCCCTCGGCGTCCTGGCCGGCGGCATCGCCGAGATCGTCCCGATGGTCATGGCGGTCCCGGAGCAGACGGCGACGACGTCGAACTCCCCCTACCACCCCCTCGAGCTCGAAGGGCGGGACGTCTACCTGGCAGAGGGTTGCTACACCTGCCACTCCCAGATGATCCGGCCTTTCACCTGGGAGACGGCGCGCTACGGCGACGTGAGCGAGATGGACGACTCGGTCTTCGACCACCCCTTCCAGTGGGGGTCGAAGCGCACCGGTCCCGACCTCGCCCGAGTCGGCGGCAAGTACAGCCACCTCTGGCACTACCGCCACCTGATGAATCCCCGGGAGATCACCCCCGGGTCGAACATGCCGAACTACACCCACCTGCCGGAGCAGCGCATCGACTACGGCGACACGGCGACGAAGATGCGCGCCCTCCGCTCCGTCGGTGTCCCCTACGAGCCGGCGGAGATCGCGGGGAGCGAGCAGGCGGCGATGACGATGGCCAACAGCATCGTCGCCGAGCTCGAACAGGAGGGTGTCCCCGGGGTCGACCCGAACAGCAAGATGGTCGCCCTCATCTCCTACCTCCAGCGCCTCGGCCGGCCCCCGGCCCAGGGCGTTCCCGCCGCGCCCGGCGAGGACACGGTGGAGGTGTCCATGGCCGGTGAGGCGGCGCCCGACGCCGCCGGCTCCCAGTCCGCGGAGGCGCGCTGATGCTCAGCTGGTTCGCAAGTGGTTTCTTCGCCAAGAGCCCGGTGCTCGCGGCACCCCTCATCGCCCTGGCGTTGTTCCTCGCTGTCTTCGCAGTGGTGACCATCCGGGCCCTGTTCAAGAACCGAACACAGATCGAGGAGCTCGCCCAGATGCCCCTCGAAGACGACAGCAACCGGAGGCCGTATCATGGGTAAAGAGGTCCTTCGCCACGACGAGATTCAGGGCGACATCCTTCACGAGTACGACGGGATCGAAGAGGCGGACAATCACCTGCCGAACTGGTGGCTGTTCATCTTCTATGGGTCGATCGTCTTCGCCGTCTTCTACTGGTTCTACTACCACGAGTACGAGGTCGGCCTCCTGCCGATGGCCGCCTACACGAAGGCCCTGGAAGAACAGGCGGGGGACGGCGCAGACGTCTCCGAAGAAGCTCTGCTGGCGCTGGTGAACGACCAAGGCGCCGTCGCGGAAGGTCAGACCGCCTTCAACACCAACTGCGCCGCCTGCCACGAGGCGAACGCGGGGGGGAAGATCGGGCCAAATCTGACCGACCCCTACTGGATCCACGGCGGCGGCGCCCAGGAGATCTACGGCACGATCTACGAGGGCGTCCTGGAAAAGGGCATGCCCGCCTGGGGCCAGCCCCTCGGGGCGCCGACGGTCCAGAAGGTGACCGCCTACGTCCTGTCCCTTCGCAACACGGAGGTCGCCGGCGGCAAGGAAGCCGAAGGCGAGCTCTACGACCCCGAAGGCCACCTCGACGACCCGACGGAGCCCTCGGACCTGCCGGCCGCCGAGGTCTCCGCGGCGGCAGCGGCCGCCGAGGCGGTCGGGGCGTCGGAGGACGCCGATCCCGTCGCCGAAACGGCGGAGACCAGCGGGGCCGAGCCCGCCCCGCGAAACGACGAGGACGACTCCACGGTCGCCGCCTCCACCCCCGTCGAATGACCCCGGGGTCCCGCCGGTCGACCCCCGGGTCCCGGCGGGCGGGCCCGAGCGCCGGCCTTCCGCCCCCATCTCCCTCCCAGGGCGACGCGGCAGGCCGGCCGCCGCACCCAACTCACCACGACCACGTCTCCCCCCATCGAGGAACGTTCCATGCCGCAAGCCCTACCCATCTACGCCAAGAGCTCGGTCAAGAGCGATGGTTCCCGGGACTTCGTGCATCCGGCAGACGTCTCGGGCCGGTTCACCCGGCTCCGGTACGGGTTCTTCGCCGTGCTGATCGCCTTTTGGGCAGTCCTCCCGTGGATCCAGATCAACGGGAACCCGGCGCTCTTCCTGGATGTCACGGGACGTAAGTTCTATCTGTTCGGGGCGACCTTCAATGCCCAGGATTTCTGGCTCGCCTTCTTCCTGCTCACGGGACTGGGCTTCGCCCTCATCGTCGTGACCACCCTCTGGGGCCGTCTCTGGTGCGGATACACCTGCCCCCAGACCGTGTTCCTCGAAGGCATGTATCGCCGCGTCGAACGGCTTCTCGAAGGCAACCGCCAGGCTCGCCTTCGCCGGAACAAAGGGCCCTGGAACTTCGACAAAATCTGGAGGAAGACGGTCAAGCACGGGGTGTTCGTGCTGCTCAGCCTGTTTCTCGCCCACGTCTTTCTGAGCTACTTCGTCTCCCTCCCGGCCGTGTTCGAGATGGTCCGCCGGGCCCCCGCCGACCATCCCCAGGCCTTTGCCTGGGTCGCCGCGATGACCGGCATCTTCTACTTCAACTTCGCCTGGTTCCGGGAGCAGCTCTGCCTGGTGATCTGCCCCTACGGCCGGCTCCAGAGCGTGATGACCGACCGGGATACCATGGTTATCGGCTACGACGTCCGCCGGGGGGAGCCCCGCGGAAAGGGTAAGAAGCGGGACCTCGCCGGTGGCGATTGCATCGACTGCGGCCGTTGCGTCGCGGTCTGCCCGACGGGCATCGACATCCGGAACGGCCTGCAGATCGACTGCATCGGCTGCGCCGCCTGCGTCGACGCCTGCGACGAGATCATGGCCAAGGTCGGCAAGCCCGAAGGCCTGATCCGCTACGACTCCCTGAACGGGCTCGAGGGGGAAGAGCGAAAAGCCCTCTGGAAGCGCCCCCGCATCTATTTCTACGCGTTCCTCGGTCTCCTGGGACTGACGGTGGCAAGTTTTGCCTTCAGCTCCCGCACGCCCTACGAGGCCAACCTGCTCCGGGGACTGGGCGCCCCCTACGTCGTGTCCGACGGCGTGGTGCGGAATCAGCTGGAGGTGCACCTGGTGAACAAGATGCCGGACGCGGCGACTTTCGTCCTCGAGCCCATGCCCGCGGACGGCCAGCAGTTCGTCGTCCCGGTGGCCCGGGTGCCCCTCGAATCCCTGTCCAGCCAGCGGGTGCCGCTCTTCGTGGAGATGCCGAAGGGCACGCCAGACGCGGGCGAGCGCATCCGGCTGCGGGTGCGGACCACGGATGGGTCCGCCGAGCCCCGGGAGATCGACGCTCCCTTCCTGTCCCCGGCGCGATAGCGGGTCGCCGGGTTCCCGCACAGGTCGTCGAGCGCGTTACCGGGAAGCGCCGGTCAGTGGAGGGGAGCCGCCGGCGCCTCGTCCCCGTTCTCCTCGATCTCCGCCTTGACCTGAGCATAGGCGAGCAGGGCGAAGAGGAGGGTTCCGCCCACCACGTTCCCGAGGAACGCCGGCACCAGGAAACTCCACAAAAGGCCGAGGTGGTGCGCCCCCTCGGCCCAGACCAGCAGAAACAGCTCCACCGCCCCCGCCACCACGTGGACGAAGCCGCCGACGGCGATGAGCCAGGTCAGCGCGACGATGATCGGCAGCTGCTGGCCTCCGGCAAGCCGGGTGAGCCAGACGACGGCGGCGACGAGGAACCCCGCCGGGATGGCGAAGGGGAAGGCGGACAGGCCCCGAGGGTGGGTTCCGTGGTGGGCAACGGAGATCATCGCCTGCAGCAGGTCCCCGTCGACGATGCCCGCCACGCTCAGCCCGGAGACCCCGATGGCCCCGATGACGTTCGCCAGGAAGACGATGGTCCAAAGGCGGGCCGTCCGCTGCAGGCAGTCGAGATCCCGGCGTTCCAGGGTCGGCAGCACGGTCGTGATGGTGTTCTCCGTGAAGAGCTGCATGTGGCCCATCACCACCACGATGAAGCCGAAGCTGTAGCCGAAGGAGGCGACGAGGGGCTCCCATGGCTCGTCCGGCAGGTAGAGCTCGAGCACGCCGCGGCCGATGATCGAGGTGGCCATCGCGATCCCGGCGGCGATCCCCGACCACCAGAGAGACCCGAGGGGCCGGGACAACTCGTTCTCCCCCTCTTCCCGCACCGCGATGAACAGCGCCTGGGCGGCGCTCTCCCGATCCCCCGGGGAGGGCGCCGGTGGAAAGGAACGCCGGCTCATCGGGGGCGGAGTGGACGGAGTCTCCGTCGACGGGTCGTCCGGCGGGGGCGGCGCAGGGGAGATGCTCACGGCAGGGTCCTGGGCCCGAACCGGCTGTCCCGCCACCAGGGGATGCCCCCGCCCCGCCAGGGGATGGCCTAACCGTCCTCGGCCACCAACGCCAAAAGATCGCTCGTAGTGAGAATCCCGGCCAGGCAACCGGCCTCATCCACCACCGGCAGGGCACCGACTTTGTGCTGCAGCATGAGCGCCGCGGCGTCTTTCACCGACGCCGAGGCCCCCACCGTCAGCACGTCCTTCACCATCACCTTGTTGACGAAGGTCTGCTCGGCGAAGGTCGCGCGGCGGGTCTCGGCGCCGGGCTCGAAGGGGCTCACGGTCAGCCACAGCAGGTCCCGTTCCGAGACCAGGCCCACCAGCCGGAGGCCCTCTTCGTCGTCGACCACGGGGAGGTGCCGAAAACCGCAGTCCTGCATCACGGCGAGGAGCTGGGTCAGGTTCTCCTCCGGGAGGATGGTCACCACGTCCCGGCTCATCACGTCCGCTACCGTCTTGTCCGTCATCGCCACTACCCGAGCTCCTTTCCCGACCGGCCGGGGGCCGGTCGCGATGGTGGTCCCGGTCGACCGATCGAACGGTCGACCCATCGAGGGCTAGCTAGCCGAGCAACCGAGCGACCAGCTCGTTCCATCCCTCGGGAACGTCACCTTGCCCCCGATCCGTATGGATCACCGCGCGCTCCGCCGCCGGTAGCTCGTCCCCGGAGACGGGCTCGAACGCGGCGAGGGAGCGGTCCAAGAGGTCGATGCGGGCGTCGCTGACGCTGCCACCGGGTCCGCCCCGGCGGAGAAGCCGTTCTTCGAGGCTATCGCGGCCCGCCCGGCATTCGACGAAGACGAAGGGCACGCCGAGCTCCTGCGCCAGCCTTCGCGCTTCCCCCCGCTGCTGCCGCGCGCTGAAGGTGGCGTCGAGCACGACGGGGCGACCCGACCGGACGACGACGGAGGCCCGGCGGAGGACCTCCCGATAGGTGCGTTCCGTGGTCGCCGGGGAATAAGCGTCGGGCCGATGGTCGGTGGCGGAGGCCTCCAGGGGGACGCCGAGGAGCTGCTTTCGGGTGCGGTCCGTCGCGACGACGGGCGCCTCGAGGCGGGCGGCGAGGCGGGCCGCCACCGAGCTCTTCCCCGTCGCGATCACCCCGCCGACGGCGACGACGACGGGGGGCGTCAACCGGCGGCGCTCGGAGGCCAGGGCCAGAAGCAGGTGGCGACGGGCGTCCCGGCGCTTGCCTTCCCGGACCTCGGGGGACGCCTCCGGATCCGTCGCCACGAAGAGCTCGACCTTGCCCCGGACGTACGCCCGGTAGCTCTCGTAGAAATCGACCAAGCCGTAGAGGTCCCAATCCCCGGTCTCCGCCGCGTAGGTGGCGAGGAGCCGCTCGGCGAGGTCCGCCCGGCCGTGAAAGGTCAGGTCCATCGACAGAAAAGCGAGGTCGGCGGCGACGTCGGCGTAGCGGAAACGACGGTTGAACTCGATCCCGTCGACGACGGTCACCCTCCCCTCCCCGGGGATCCCCGTCTCGAGGTAGACGTGGTCCAGGCGGAGGTCGCCGTGGCCGTCTCGGATCCGGCCCTGGGCCACCCGGCTCCGGAAGCGGCTCGCTTCTTCCTCGAGAAACCGGAGCTGCCAGGACTCGACCTCCCACGCTTCTTCCGGCCCGAGCACCTCGTCGAGGAGCCCGCGGGTCTGGTCGAAGTTCTCCCGTACGTTGACCGCGACCCGCTCCGGCTGGCCGAGCGCGTCGATCTCCGGAGAGGTCGGGGCCTGGCGATGGAACTCGGCGAGGGTCCGGGCGACGCCGTCGACCTCCGGCACGCCGAAGGCCCCCCGGTCGAGCATCTGGTCCGCCCGGCGGGCATCGGCGAGCCGCACCATTTCCACCGCCCAGTCGATCGCGTCGGCCTCCACGCCCCCGAAGCGAAGCCCCCCGTGCCCGGCGTCTCGGGTGACGGGAACGACGCCAAGATAGACCGCCGGGGCCAGGCGGCGGTTGAGCCGGACCTCTTCCTCGCAGGCCTGTCGGCGTCGCTCCGGGCTGGTGAAGTCGAGAAAGCCGAAGTCCACCGGCTTCTTCACCTTGAACGCCCGGTCCCGGGTCAGGACGACCCAGCTGATGTGGGTTTCCACCAGCCGCTCCCCGAGGGCGGCCAGCTCCGCGCTCCGGTCTGGCGCGGAACGGGTCACTTCTTCGGCTGGCGAACGGTCAACACCGGGACCTCCGAGCTGCGGACGACCTTTTCCGCGACGCTGCCGAGGAGCCAGTGACCGAGCCCGGAGCGCCCTTGGGTTCCCATGACCACGAGGTCCGCGCCGATGCGCTCACCGAGCCGCGCGACCTCGTCGTGGGGAACGCCCTCGACGAGGTGGGCCTGGAGCGTCGGCCCCCGGTCCTGGCGAGCGTCGACCACCTTGTCGAGCTCCGCCTGGAGCTTGTTGGAGAGGTCGGTGATGTACTCCGGGCTGGCCATGAGCGCGCCGTCGGGAAGGGCGTAGACGGGCAGCTGGTAGGCGTGCATCACGTGGACCTCGGCGCCCAGGGTGGTCGCGAGGTCGATCCCGTAATCCAGGGCCGACAGAGAAGTATCGGAAAAATCGATGGGACAGAGGATGTTCTTGATCTCGGGCATGGCACCTCGGGGGGCGGACCGCCGCTGCAGCGTGAGAGGGTGTTGAGGAATCCGTCGTGAGGGGATCGGGAGGGGGCTGTAGTCCTGCGGCGTTCCAACCGACCGAGACAATGCTGGGGCATTGTTGAGCGGAGGGTGGGGCGGCGCAGGGCTGCAGCCCGCTTCCGAGGGCTCGCGAGGGATTCCTCAACACCCTCTCTCTGAGAGGGTCGCTCAAAATAACGCTCGGGCAGTCGGTGCAGGGACCGGGCCAGCATCGCATCGCTTGCTGACAGGCGCCTCCGGGTGCCTATTTCATGCCTCATGAGCGGCCTTCTCCTCTGCGCTACCGATCTCACGGATGGCGGGCAGGCGCCCGTCGACCTCGCCATCCATCTCGCCAAAGCCTTCGAGGCCCGGGTCGAGCTTCTCCACGTCGGGGACGATCTGGGGACCATGGTGACCGACCCGGTGCCGGAGGAAGTCCGCCCCGCCGCCGAGCGGCTCCGCGCCCGCCTCACGGAACGCCGCGCCGCCGAGGACCAGGCCCTCGAAGCCATCTGCACCCGCGTCCGGGAAGAAGGCGTCGGCTGCCGTGGAACGATCCGAGAAGGCCGCCCCTGGGAGACGATCATCGACGCGGCCATGGATCTCTCCGGGGTCACCATGATCGTCGTCGGCGCCCACGGCGGCGCCCGGGGGGACCTGTTCGACCGCCTGGGCACCCGCATCCTCGGCAGCACCGCCGACCGGGTGGTGCGGCATGCGCGGCATCCGGTCGTCGTCGCCCCCCCTTCGCCGACGGCGCCGGGCCTGGGCGACGGACCCGTGGTGGTCGGCGTCGATGCCTCGAACGCCGCGACGGAGGCCGCCCGGGCGGCGGCCCGCCTCGCCCACGGGCTCGGCCGTCGGCTGGTGCTGGTGCACGTCCTTCCCCGCAGCACGGACGAAGACGGAACCGCCCAGCGGGACTACGTCTCCGTGCTTCAGGCCCACGCCGAGGAGGAAGCGCGGACCCGCCTGCGCACCCTCGAGGTGGGGCTCCCTGGCACGGTGGAGGTGCGTCTTGCCCCGGTCTCCGGCACCCCGGCGGAGGGTCTCGTGGACGTCGCCCGGGACCTCGGGGCGGGCTGTATCGTCGTCGGCACCCATGCCCGCCAGGGCGCGGTCCGTTGGGTCCTGGGAAGCACCGCCGAACGCGTCCTGCGGGCGGCGGAGATGCCGGTGATGGTCGTGCCCCCGGGAGCGGCGCTGGGCGCGCAGGGCTGACGCCCAGGGCGCAAGCGATGCCCGGGCGTCGCGGACCGAGGCCCGGCGGATTCGCCGCGAATCATGACCTCCAGATAGCGGGTCCGAAAATTGCTCCCCTCTCAGGGCGGAGCACGTTTCCCGTGACCCACGACTTCGACCCGTTTCGCCGCTTCGACCTCGCCGAGCCCCCTCCGGCCCTCGCCGCCAAGCTTCAGACCCTGGGGGTGCGCCTCGACCCGGGCGCCTGGGAGCGACTGCCTCTGGCCGCCCGCCGGCGCCTGGCGGACATGCCGACGGAGGGTAGAGTGGCGGAGCGGACGCTTGCTGCCTGGACCGATTGGCTTCGGGCGACCTTCGGCCCCGCCGGGGACGATGCCGGTGACGGCCGCGGGTAGCCGCTCCTCCCCCGAGACGGCGTGAACGGCCCCCGCGACGACGACGACGACGGCGACGAGCTCCCCATCCTCGACGAGCTCGCCACCTACGTAGGCTTCGGCGCCGAGGACGCCGCCCTCCTGCCGGAGGTGCGCCCGCTCGTCGAACCGGCCTTTCCCGCAGCGGTCGACGAGTTCTACGCCCAGATCGAGGCGACCCCCGGCGCCCTGGCGGTCATGAAGGAGGGGCCCCGCCAGGTTCGCCGGCTCAAGGGCACCCTCCTCGACTGGCTCGGCAGCATCTTCGTCGGACCCTGGGACGCGGCCTACGTCGAACGACGGGCCCGGATCGGCCGCGTCCACGTCCGGATCGGCCTCGAACAACGCTACATGTTCGGGGCGATGAACCTCCTCCGGGCCCACCTTCACAACGCCCTGGACGACGCCCTTCCCCATCCGGATTGGCCGGCGGAGCGCACCCGCCATGCCCACCGGGCGGTCGACCGGGTCTGTGACCTGGAGCTCGCCATCATGCTCGAGACCTACCGGGAGGGCTACGTGCGCCAGATCCGCGGCAGCGAGCGGCTCGCCACCCTGGGTCAGCTCGCCGCCACCATCGGCCACGAGCTGCGGAACCCCCTGGCGGTCATCGACACCTCCGTCCACCTGCTGCGGCGGCGCACCGACGAGGTCCCGGGGGCGGAGCGTCATCTGCGCCGCATCGCGGAGCAGACGGCGATCTCGAACCGGATCATCGCCGATCTCCTCGAGCTCGCTCGGGACCGGGACCCCGCCCGGGAGCACACGGACCTCTTGGAGCTCATCGACCGCGCCCTCGAGACCTTGCCGTTGCCCGCCGGAATCACCATGGACCGAGCCATCGACCCGAACCTGCCGAAGGCCTGGGTGGACGGAAGCCAGCTCCGTCAGGTGGTGATCAATCTGGTGGCGAACGCCTACCAGTCCGCTGCCGGGACCGGCGGCTCGACGGTACGCCTCGAAGCGGCGCCGGGGACCGACGGGGCCCTGGTCCTGCGCGTCCTGGACGACGGAGCGGGGCTCACCCCGGAGGTCGAAGCCCGGCTGTTCGAGCCCCTCTTCACCACGCGGAGCCGCGGGGTCGGCCTCGGCCTGGCGCTC
>DAPKRP010000999.1:0-5547 GCA_031800515.1 Polyangiaceae bacterium LLY-WYZ-14_1
GGTGGGTTCGGGCCCAGCGGAGGGTATTCTGCCGCCACCTCAGCGGCTGCACTGATTGGAGACCTGCTGGCGATAGAAGCCGAGCTCGTCTCGCCAATACTCGCCGTCGAACGGCCAAAGCTGATGCTCTTCGTCCACGACGACGTCACCGCCGCCGGAATCCTGTGCGGCGGCCATCTGGCCCTGCGCCTCGGCGGTCAGCTCGCCCCGCTTGAACGCCGCGATCTCGATCTCGATCTTCAGGATATCGTTGGTGAGATCCTGCAGCTCGTCGATGAGACGGTTGTACCGCGCCCTCGCCAGGTCGCCGGTCTGGTCGATGGCGAAGGTCTTGGCGACGACGATGTCCTGTAGAATGCGGGCGCCGAGGGAAGAATTCCGGAACTGCTCCGGGGCCGAGTTGAGCCGCGCTTCCTCGTTTTCCAGCAGGCGAACGTACTCGACGTTTCGCAGCAGCGTCCGGTCCGACAGGGCCGACGAGACGATGCCGCGGATCCGGGGGGACAGGTTCGCCTCCCCGGCCCGGACCCGCTCCAGGAACTGGAAAAACTGGGTGTTGTCGTCCTGGTACTGCGCCAGGACCTGTTCGAGCTCCTGCTTGACCGGATCGTAGCGCTCGTGGAACTGCCCGATGATCGCTTCCGCGTTGTCGACCTGGCAGTTCACGAAGAAGGTCACCGCCTTGAGCACCAGCGCCTCCGGGTAGTAGGCCTGGTCGAAGTAGGGGCTGAACAGGGTGTGGATGTTGCCGAGGGCTCGAGAGTATTCGTCGGCCAAGAAGAACGCCCAGGAGGTCTCGAACAGGGCGTCGAGCCAATACTCGCTGGACTGCTCGACCTGGTTCCAGCCTTCGACCGCCTGGCCCAAGAGGCGACCGTCGACGTTCATGTTCCCCTGCTCGTCGGTCTGATTGGCGGCCGTGTAGTAGACGCGGGCAAGGGAGATCCAGGCGAGGTTCCGCATCCGGGCTTCGTCTTCGACCCCGACCACGTTGCCCGCGTCCAGGCGGTCGATGATGCCCCGAAAGGCCTGAACCGCCGGCCGGGCCTGCCGCAGCCGCACGTGGGTGATCCCCGCGAAGAACTTCGCCTGCACGAAGAAGCGGGAATCCGCCTGAACGTTCTGGAACAGCTCGATCGCGCCTTCGAACTCCCCCTGCTGGTACTTGTACCGCCCCATGATGAACTGGAGCTGGTTGTAGAGCTCCCGGGTTTCATCTCGGTTGAACTGTTCGAGCTGGTCGACCCCGTAGCGCCCGACCTTTTCGATGATCCCCGCCGGCTCCGGGAGCTGGGAGGCGAGCTGAGCCAGCCATTGGAGGGTCTGGTCGAAATAGAGGTTGGACGCGCCCTGGAGGCTGATCTCGTCGAAGATCGCCAAGGCCGACTGGTAGATGCGTAGATGGTAGAGGGACTTCCCCAGGAAGAACTGCGCCTTCTGCACGTTGGCGGGGGCGTCCGCGGTCTCGCCTTCGACGACGCGCTGGAACTGAACCGCCGCCTCCGCGTACCGTTCCTGCTGGTAGAGGCGGAGGGCGTTGGCCAGAGCCTCGGAGGGCGGGCCCTCGGCGGGAGCGGCCGCCTGACCGGTGGCCTCCCCCGTGTCCTCGATGGTGAAGGTCATGTCCGCGTCGTCCTGAGCGCGCGCGGGCGGCGGCAGGGCGGCGGCGAGCAGCCCGGCCAGGGCGCTGGCGACCGTCGCGACAGTAGCCCGGGGGCGGGCGCAGGCGCGGGCGCGCCGGGCGGAAGGGGTAAGCGTCGGTTCCGTCGACATGGGGGTCTTCATCTGGTGTTCGAGCCGGCGTCGGTTTCTGCCGTTAGCGTCTTAACAGTCGGCCCTGGGTACCAGCCCCGGGCCGCCGCGACTAGCGCCGCCTGGTCCAGAGTCGGAGCCACGGGCCCGAAGGCGGGGCGGCGAATCGCCAAAAGATCAATCGTTCTGGCCACTTAGACGCCTAGAAGGCGCTTGATGGTAGAGGTGGCGGATCCGGCTTGTCAAGGACTCTCCCAGCCGGCGCACCGGTCCGCTTCCACCGCACGGGACGCTTGACGCCCAACCATGCGCCCGACTAGTTTTCCGCGGTCCATTCGCGGCCTTGACGACGGCCGCCGCTCCCGGCTCATCGCCGCCGACTCGGCGCACCGGACCCCGTCCCGAATCTCCAGTTCCAGCCATGCGCGAACGACGAACCTACCGCTGCTTTCTTGCCCTCGGCCTGCTCTCCGCCCTCGCGACCCCCGGCCTGCTCGCTGGCTGCGAGGCGCCGGGCGTCGGCGCCCCCTGCGAACCCGAATCCGTGCCCCAGGGCGGCTTCGACGCGCAGGAGCGTTACCTCGAGACCAGCTCGGTGCAGTGCCGTACCCGGGTCTGCCTGGTCTACGAGCTCGACGGGGACCCCCGCGAGATCTGCGGAGAGGGCGGCGACGACAACTGCGTGACGCCGGAAGAGCTCGACCGGGTCTTCTGCACCTGTCGCTGCGACGCCCCGACCGGGGACGCGCGGGAATGCGAATGTCCCGACGGATTCTCCTGCGAGCAGGTCCTCGACGAGAACGTCGGTGGCGACGGCATCGCCGGCGGCTATTGCGTCCGCAACCGGCTCCTCGAGAACAACGAGACCGCAGGGGACAGCTGAGCCCGACGGGCAGCGGTCGACCGGAGACGGGTCGCCGGGGGGAAGACCTCGTCGCCCGTCATCTCACCGAGCGGGGATTCGAGATCCTCGCCCGAAATGCGCGGGTGGGCCGGCTGGAGCTCGACCTCGTCGCGCGTCGACCGGGGCTGGTGGTCTTCTGCGAGGTGCGGACCCGAAGGTCGGCGGCCTTCGCCCACCCGGCGACCACCATCGACCGTCGGAAGGCAGCCCGGGTGCGGGCGGCGGCTGCCCGCTGGCTCGCCGAGCACCCCGTCGGCCCCACCCGCATCCGGATCGACGCGGCGGCCGTGGTCTTGGAGGGGCCGAGCGGCGGCCCCGAGGTGACCTACTACGAGGGGGCGCTCTAGTACCCCTGGCGCGTCAATCGAGGGCCGCCTTCATGCGTTCCCGAACCGCCACCACCTCGCGGACGGCGTCTTCCGGTGCCCCGGCGGAGCGCGCCCTGGCGATCGCCTCGTCGAGCATCGCGACCTCCTCCGCCTGGCGTTCCCGAAGGGAGGCGACCATGCCGGAAAAGGCCTCGAAGAGCTCCTGAAGCTCGTCCCCTTTTCGCAGCTTTCCCTGGAAGCGGAGCCGCCCCCGGGCCACTTCTCGAAGCAACTTCCGCATCTTGTAGGCCGGGCCCACCACCCGATGGGTGACGAAGACCCCGGTCACCGCGAGGACGAGGCAGAGCAGGAGAACGCCCCCGACGATCGACCCGAGCACCTTCCGGTCTTCCGCCTCGGCGTCGCTTTGGATCTTCTCGATCGCCCGCTCGTCCATGGACGCCTGGCGCATCACCAGCTCGGCCGTGAGGGCCTCCGTCTGCTGGGTGCTGTAATCGTAGGCGACGGCGCCGAGCACCGCCCCGACCAGCGCGGCCACCCCGACGACCATGCCCGTGTATTTCAGCTGGAAACGGGGGTCCAGCAGGTAGTTGCGGAGTCGGCGCTTCGGCGGCGGACCGCTGCTCCGGAGGTCCGCGGTACCCGGGGCGCGACCCGTCGAGGCGCTCGGCCCCCCTGCGGCGGTTGGTTGGTTGCTCATCTCCCTCTCCTCGTCAGCCACCGTTCGCCCCGCTCTGGGCGAAGGCCTCCGGGAGCCGGCGAAGCGCCCCGGAGAGCGCGCCGCGGATCGCCTGGAGGCGCGTGGTCGGTCCATCACTGGCGCCCTGAACGGTCGCCGCGCCGGAGAGCATCGCCCGAACGCTGCGTCCGGGGTAGGTGTTGACGACGACGGAGACCTCGGCGCGAACGCCGACCTCCGTGGTCCGGACGGAGACCACCGAGCTGTCGATGAAGTACCCGGTCAGCCGGCGCCGGCGCACCACCCGGGCGGCCGCCGCGGGCGCCTCGTCCGCCGGGGCCAAGAGCACCCCGTCCATCGACCCGACCCGCCCCCGCAGCCAGTCGCGAAGCGCCTCGCGGTCCGCCGCGTCGACGTCGTCGACCCGGCTCCCGGGCATTCCGACCCCGACGTAGAAGCGCGCATCTCCCCCCGCCTGGTCCTCCCGGGCCGCCCGGCGGGCGATCGGCTCGAGCTTCCGGATCGCGCTCCGAACGGTGTTCCGCACCGTCCGATCTCGATCGTTCCGGGCCGAGCGGAGGGCGGGGAGCGCGTCCGGCTCCTCGAGCTCGGCGAGGGAAGACGCCGCCGCCGTCCTCACCGACGCGTGCTCGTCTTCGAGGGCCTCGGAGAGGGCCGCGACCACCTCCGGGGCCGCGTCGACCCGGCCGAGGGACAGGGCGGCCTGGGCCCGAACGCGAAAGGTGCTCGAGGTTTGAAGTAGGCGGATGAGGTAATCGCTCCGGGCATCGGCCTGAGCCGGGCTAGGGGGCGCCCCGATCGGGGAGGCGACGACGAGCAGGGCGAGTAGGGCGAGGACGACGGTACCGGTGGCGCCCCGGTACCTTTCCTCTCCCGGGGCGTGGGTCGCGGCGGCTCGTCGCGACCGGCTGTGCGTAGGGGTCATCGACATCGCGAGGTCGCTCCTCCCAGGGGACAGACGTGGCGCGAGCGCGGATCTTCACGGTCCGGGAGCAACGTTCCACGCACCCGACGGCGCATCGGCCCTGACCGGGTACCACCGGGAGACCGGGGCCGGCAACGACCCTCCACCCATGGCGTGGGCTGGCCGACCCGCGCACACTCTCCCACGACCGATGGGCCACGCTTCCGCCCCGCTGCCGGTGTTGATCCCCCTCGCCATCGCCGTCGGGATGGCCGGGCCGGGGGCCGACACCGCCTGGGGAGCCCCGCCGGCGGTCACCATCCGGGCGGAGACCCGCATTCAGCTCCACATGGAGCGCCAGGGCCCTTCGACCCGGGTTCGGGGGGTCCTCCGGGACGATCGGGGAACCCCGCTGGTCGGCCGGGACGTGACGTTGATCTTCCGTGGGGGCCCCGCCGCCCGGGCCACCATCGCGACTCGGACCGACGGAAGCGGGGCGTTTCAGGCCGAGGTACCCACGGGTGCGGCGACGGAGGTCGTCGCCGATTTTCCGCCGACGGAGCTCTTCGCCGGAGCCCGGGTTCGTCGCGATCTCGACCCGTCCCGGGCGGACGTCCGATTGGGGATCGCCGTCTCCGAGGGGGGCCGGATCGATCTCGATGGCCCGCCGGTCTCGGTCACCGTCACCGCCGACTCGGACGCCGGCAAGGAAGGGGTGGCGCTCCGCCTCGAGGACGAGCTCGGCCGCCCGTTGGCCCGGGGACGCACGGACGCCCGAGGCCGAGCGGGCTTCGAGCTCGACCCCGCCGACGTGGGCCCCCCGGGCCCCGGACGCATCGTGGCTCATGCCCTCGGGGACGACCGACGGAGCGGAACCACCACGGAATATCCCATCGTTCGCCTTCGCCGGACGAGCCTCGGCTTGGACGCGCCGGAGGGCCCCGCTCGGGCTGGGCGG
>DAPKRP010001000.1:0-3515 GCA_031800515.1 Polyangiaceae bacterium LLY-WYZ-14_1
TCCTTCTTCGGCCGGTCCCCCCCCGCGGGAGACGGCGGCCTTCCTGGGGACGCCGCACCCGTCGAGGGACCCCGGGGCGGCGTCGCCGGGGTGCGCGACGCGGGGGAGACGGGCTTCGGCCATCTGCGATTTCTCGCCCAGGTGCGCCGCACCTTCCTGCTCTGCGAGGGCCCCGATGGGATCCACATCCTGGACCAGCACGCCGCCGACGAGCGGGTCCGCTACCACGCCCTCCGCACCGCCTACGCGGCTCGTCGCGTGCCCCGGCAGGCGCTGCTGTTCCCGGAGCAGGTCGAGGTGGGGGCGGCGGAGGCGAGCCTCGCCGAGGAGCATCGGGAGGAGCTCGCCGCCCTCGGGATGGACGTCGCCCCCCTGGGACCGACCACCCTCGCCGTGCGCGCCGTCCCCGCCCTGGTCCGGAACGCGCCACCGGAGCGGCTTCTCCGGGACGTGCTCGCCGAGCTCGACCGGAGCGGAGAGCGCGCCTTCGGGGACGCCGTCGATACGGCGATCGCCACCCTCGCCTGCCACGGCGCCATCCGCGCCGGGGACGCCCTCGCGCCGGAGGAGGCCAAGGCGCTCCTCGAACAGCTCGACCGGATCCCGGACTTCGCCGGCCACTGCCCCCACGGCCGACCCGTCCTCTGGACCCTGAGCTTCGGCGAGCTGGAGCGCCGGGTCGGCCGCTCCTGATGTCCGGGCCGCGGACGTCGAACGCCGATGCGCCGAGCTCCCCGGTCGCCCGCCGCCCGCCCATCGTCGTCATCGCCGGCGCCACGGCGACGGGCAAGACCGCCGCTGCCGTCGCCCTGGCCACCCGCCTCGGCGGCGAGCTGGTGGGGGCCGACAGCATCCAGGTCTACCGCGGCTTCGACATCGGCTCGGCGAAGCCGACCCCGGAGGAGCTCGCCGGCGTGCGCCATCACCTGATCGACGTCCTCGAGCCGACGGAGGGGATCGACGCGATGGGTTGGGCGACGATGGCGGACCGGGTGATCGACGAGATCGTCCGCCGGAGCCGGGTCCCGATCGTGGTCGGGGGGACGGGGCTCTGGCTCCGGGCGCTCCTTCGGGGGCTCGTCGACGTCCCTCCGCCGGACCCAGCGGTCCGAGCCCGCCTCGAGGCCGAGGTCCAGCGCCGGGGGGCGCCGGCTCTCCACGTGCGGCTGACCCAGGTCGACCCGCTCGCCGCCAGGGCCATCCATCCCCACGACGCGGTCCGGATCGTCCGCGCCCTCGAGGTCCAGGAACAGACCGGTGAGGCCCTCGGGGCCCTGCGGGCGGCCCACCGACGAGGAGCGCCGCGCTATCCGGCCACCCTGCTCGTCCTGGAGCGGCCGCCGGACGCCCTCGCCGCGGGCATCGAAGCCCGGATCGATGCCATGTTGCAGCGGGGCTGGCTCGAGGAGATCCGAACCCTCGTGGCGACCTACGGGGCCGACCTCCGACCTCTCCGCTCCGTGGGCTACCGACAGCTCCTGCCCCACGTGCTCGGCCGGGTGCCCTTCCCGGAGGCGCGACGGGCCGCAGCGAAGGCGACCCGGCACTACGCCCGGCGTCAGCGCAACTGGTTCGCAACGGACCCCGACGTCCTCTTCCGCACCCACGCCGAGGCGGTCATCCGGGGCGAGCTCGACGAAGCGGTGCGCGCGCGCCTCGCTGCTAGGGTAGCGGGGTGAACTTCGTCGGCCACGCCGCGGTGGCCTGCTGGCACGGCCGGTCCCCCGCCTTCGCCCTCGGCGCCATGCTGCCCGACTTTCTCGGAATGTCTCGGGCTCGGCCGCGCTCCATCGACGACCCGGAGCTCGCCCGTGGGGTCCGACTCCACCACGAGACCGACGCGGTCTTCCATCGTGCCCCGGCTTTCGTCGAGATCTGCGCCACCGCCGCGGGGGCGCTGACCGGCGAGGGGGTGCGCCGGGGGACCGCCCGGGCCGTCGCCCACCTCGGGGCCGAGCTGTTCCTGGACGGGGCGCTCCTCGCCGGCGACGACAGCGCGCCCCTGAGGTCCCTCTATCTCGAGGCGGTCGCCGAGGGGGCCGGGGGCTCCGGCACGCGGGGGATCGCCTTTCGGGACGATGACGCGGGCGACCGCTTCCGTCGTCTGGTCCATCGGCTGGCCGCCCTCGGGGTGCCCGACGGCTACCGGGATCCGATCTTCGTCGGCGACCGGCTGACCCAGGCCCTGGCGCGCCGGCGACGGCTGGCCATCACCCCGGAAGACGACCCCGCGGTGCGGTCCTACCTCCCCGAGCTCCAGCGCCGCGTGGTCGAACGCGTCGATGCCCTCGTCGGGAGCCTCCGGGCCGAGCTCGACCCGTCCCTCGCTCCTGGTACGGAGCCGGGACCCGCCGGTCATGCCCCGGACGCCTCTCCCCGGGCGGGGACGGCACGCGGTTGACAGCGGCGAAGCCGTCGATGCGATACTCCCGCCGCGCGAGCGGCCGGCGGGCGGTCGTCGGCGCACGACGGCGGAGGTCGGTCGGCCGATGGCCGGAGGAGAGCCGGTGAGCGGGAACGGCACGGAAGAGCGCCCCTCTTCCCGCCCACCGGGTCGTGGGACGACGGGCCCCTCCGGCGCCCCCGACCATGCCGGGGATTCCCCCAGCGCGCCGTTGGCGATGGGCGGGCGGGGGACCTTCGGCAGCGGCCCGACCGGGGGCGCCCACACCGCCGGGGCGACGGATCCTGGGGAATCCGCCGATCCTTCCCTGCCCCGGCGCTTCGGCCCCTACGTTCTCTTGCGCCTCCTCGCCACCGGCGGCATGGCCGAGCTGTTCCTCGCCCAGCAGCGCTCCGTCGCCGGCTTCGAAAAGCTGCTGGTGGTCAAGCGGATCCTCCCCCACCTGGCTCGGGACTCGGTCTTCATCGAGATGCTCCTGAGCGAGGCGCGGATCGCGGCCACCCTGAACCACCCCAACATCGCCCACGTCTTCGACGTCGGCGTCTACGAGGGCGAGTACTACATCGCGATGGAGTTCATCCGCGGGGAAGACCTGCGGGGGATCGTGCGCCAGATGCGCAAGAAGGGGGTGGAAGAGTTCCCTCTGGAGCATGCCGTCGCCGTGGGCCTCGGTTGCTGCGCCGGGCTCGCCTACGCCCACGAGACGACGGACCTCGACGGCCATCCCCTCGAGCTCGTCCACCGGGACGTCTCCCCCCAGAACGTGGTCGTCTCCTTTTCCGGGGACGTCAAGCTCGTCGACTTCGGGATCGCCAAAGCCGGCCGCAGTCAGATGGAAGACACCCACGCCGGCCGGCTGAAGGGCAAGATCCCCTACATGAGCCCGGAGCAGGCGAGCGGCGGAGAGCTCGACTCCCGGAGCGACCTGTTCTCCCTGGGCATCGTCCTCTACGAGCTGTCGACGGGGCGACGCCTCTTCAAAGGCACGAGCGAGCTCGAGAGCCTGAAGATGATCACCGAGGGGGAGATCCCCCGTCCCCGGGAGCTCCACCCCCGGGTGCCGGAGGCCCTCGACGCCATCCTGATGAAGCTCCTGGCCCGCGACCCGGAC
>DAPKRP010001001.1:0-1892 GCA_031800515.1 Polyangiaceae bacterium LLY-WYZ-14_1
TCGACGTCTCCGAGGGCGGCGCCCACCTCTTCCAGCAGCTGGTGGGTCTCCGACCCCCGGTCGAACCCGGCTCCCTGGGATGCGGCATCCGCCGGCCTCCCCCCGGCCGCCGGGACCGGCTCCCCGGATTCGATGCCGCCCTCTCGCCAGGCGGCCGCGGCCGCCGGGGGTCGCTGACTCGCCGGTGGCGCGAAGGCGTCGTCCCCCACCGTTTCCACGGCTTCCCCATCGGCGTCGAACCATTCCGCGGGGTTCTCGAACTCTCCCGGGTCGAGGGCCGCCGCCCCATCCGACCCTTCGCTGCGGGAGAGGCTTTCCGGGGAGAGCGGCTCCCTTCCTTCGTCGTTCGGGTCCGGGCTCTCATCCTGCCCCTGGTCGAGGGAGGTGAATCGGAGCAGCTCTTCGCTGATCAATCGGTCGATGATCGATTGCTGGGGGGCCCGCTTCTGCTTCGCCCGCTCGGCCAGGGTCTCCTTGACCATGGCGGCGATGTCGTAGCTCGTGACCTTCAGCTTGTGGCTGAAGAGGTAGCCGGCGAGGGCATCGCCCATCTCCCGGGCGCTCTGAAAGCGGGCGTCCCGGTCCTTCGCCAAGGCCTGACCGACCAGGGCGGCGAGCTCGTCGTCGACCTCCGGATGCAGGCGCTCCAAGTCCGGGACGTTGGCCTGCTGGACCAGCTTGACCGTCTGGTAGTCCGTCTCTCCGAGGAACAGGCGACGGCCGGCGAGCATCTCCCAGAGCACGATCCCCAGGGCGAAGAGGTCGGCTCGGCTGTCCACCGCGAGCCCCATGGCCGCCTCCGGGGACAGGTAGCTGAACTTACCTTTGACCACCCCGGGGTCCGTTTTCTCCAGCTGCGTCTTCGCCTTGGCGAGGCCGAAGTCGGTGACCTTCACCTCCCCCCGCTTCGACAAGAGGATGTTCGGGGGCGAGACGTCCCGGTGGACGATGGCGAGGGGGGAGGCGTCGGAGTCGGTGAGCTCGTGGGCGTAGCTCAGGCCGCGGCAGACCTCCGCCGCGACGAAGACGGCTTCTTTGAGGGGGAAAGGCCGCTGGCGCTTTCGGTAGTGTTCGACGAGGTGCTTCAGGTTCGCCCCGTCGACGAACTCCATGACGATGCAGTACGTGTTGTCGGCGGACCCGATGTCGTTGACCGAGACGATGTTCGCGTGATTGAGCCGGGCCCCGAGCCGGGCCTCGTCCAGGAACATCGCGATGAAGTTCTGGTTCTGGGCCAGGTGCGGCAGGACGCGCTTGATCGCGACCTCTTTCCGGAAGCCCTGCACGCTGACCGCCTCCCCCCGGAAGACCTCCGCCATGCCCCCCGCTTCGAGCCGGTCGACGACGCGGTAACGCTGTTCGGCCATGATGAGGGGGCGGCGGGTCTCGGGACGAGAAGGCCGTGGCGACCGCGCCGCCCCGGGTTCGGGGAGACGCGCCGGCTCCCTGCGCCGGCCGCGCCACGAGGGCGGTCCGATCGGCCGGATGATTCGGTCCGACCGCCGCCGATTCCGGGACCGATCTTGCGTAGGGGGGCCCAGGAGGTCAAGCGAGTGACATGACGACGGAGCGGTCCCCGAGGGCCTCCGCCGGGACACGCCTCTCGGAACCGTCGCGGCCTCGACGCGATGCCCCGGGTTCCCCGGGCGGCCCGGACCCACTCCCGGATGACAGCGGTGGGACCAGGCGGGACCGGGCGGCCCGGGGCGCCCCAGCCGGCGCCCGCTCCCGGGGCCTCGCGCTGCTCGCCTGCGGGATGCTCGCCCTCGCGCCGACCCCTCTCGACCCCGCGAGGGGGCACGCGCAACCGCCCCCGGTTGCGGGGAGTCCCTCGTCGGACCTGATGGGCCCGGTCGACACCGGACGCTGGATGGCGGCCCGGGACCGGGACG
>DAPKRP010001002.1:0-2522 GCA_031800515.1 Polyangiaceae bacterium LLY-WYZ-14_1
TCCTTCGACGCGGCCGATCCCCGCCGCCCGCCGTCCCCCGGTGGTCTCGCGGTCATGGTCGGTCTCGCCCTCGCCCTCGCCCCCCTCGGCCTCGTCACGGTGGGTTGCGCCGCCGGGCCCCGGGTGCGGACGCGAGAGGCGCTCCCCCTCCGCAGCGTCGTGCTCCATCGAAACGGCGTCGGTTACTTCGAACGGGCGGGGCGCTTCGAAGGCGACGAGCTCGTCTTCCAGGTCCGCCGGCGGGACGTCGGGGACTTCCTCGCCTCCCTCGCGGCGGTGGAGCGGGGGGCCGGCCGCGTCGACAGCGTCTCCTTCGAGGTGGACGACGACGCGGATGGTGGCAGGGGGCCCGGCGGTCCCGGGCCTCTCCTGGAGGACGGCGCCGAGGTGGCCTCCGGCCGGGCCCGGGACCCGGGGGACGACCTGGTCGACGTGCGCCTTCGTTTTTCCGACCGTCGCCACGACCTTCGGGTCTCCTACGTGGTCGGTGCGCCGATCTGGAAGCCCACCTACCGCGTGGTGCTGACCGACGGCCCCGACGGCGACTCCGGAAGCACCCCGGGTCGCGCCCTGCTCCAGGCCTGGGCCGTCGTCCAGAACGTCACCGGGGAAGACTGGGATGGGGTCCGCCTGTCCCTGACCACCGGCACGCCGATCGCCTTCGAATCGGACCTGGCTACCCCGGTCACCCCGGCCCGACCCCGGGTCTCGGACCAGGGGGACGTCGTCGGGGCCGTGCCGGAGGCGGAGGTCGCCTACGGCGCCCCGGGGGACGACGCCGACGAACAGACGGCCCAGGACGCGGTCGCGGAGGCGCAAGATGGCAGCCGGCTCGATCGACTCGGTACCCTCGGCCTCGGCGCCGGGGGCCGGGGGGCCGCGCCCGGTAGCGCGCCAGCCTCCCGCTCCCGGCGGGCGCTTCCCCAGGCCCGGGACGAGGCACCGCCGCCCCCGGGACCCGCCGGGGTCGACGCCCAGGAGCTCGGCGGCAGCGTCTCCGTCGCCGCCCGGATGACCCGGGTCTCGGATGGGATCACCCGGTACGACCTCGACGGCCGCCTCACCGTTCCCGACGGGGGCTCGACCATGGTGGCGGTGGTCTCCCAGGAGGTGCCCGGGGAGGCCGCCCACCTCTTCGCTCCGGAGCCCGGGGTCCCGGACTCGGTCCGGCATCCCTTTCGCGTGGCCCGGTTGACCAATGGCACCGGCGCCGCCCTCGAGCGGGGCCCCCTGACCATCTACGGCGCGGGGGGCTTTCTGGGTCAGGGGGTGCTCTCCCCGATGCCCGACGGGGCGAGCACCTTCGTCCCCTTCGCCCTCGACCGAACCCTGGCGGTCGAACGCCGGGAGGAGTACGCGGACGGCGGGGCACGCCTGGTGCGCATCGTCGACGGTCGGGTGACCGTCGATGGCTATCGGGCCCGCCGGACCCGCTACCGGATCCGGAACGGCGGCGGCGACGCCGCCAAGGTCTACCTCCAGCATGCGGTGCGGGGGAACGCGGAGCTTCACGAGCCCCCCGAGGGGACCGAGACCGTCGCCGCCGGCGTCCTCGTTCCCGCCCGGGTCGGTCCCCGGGACGAGCGCGAGGTGGTGGTGGAGGAACGGAGCCCGGTGCGCCGGACCGTGGACGCGATGAGCCCCCTGTTCGCCGAGGCGGTCGCCGTCTACCTCGAGGGAGACGACCTCGACGAGGACGTCGCCCCCGCCCTCCGCCAGGCCATCGCCTACCAGGAGCAGCTCGCCGAGGTGCGGGTCGGCTTACGGGAGAAGGAGCGCGCCCGGCAGGAGGTGCGGCAGGCCGCCTCCGAGGCCCGGGAGAGCCTCGAGGCGCTCCGCCGGGTCGAACGCGCCGGGGACCTCCGGGCCCGCCTCGTCCGCCGGCTCGAGGATGCCGACGAACGGGACGACGCCCTGACCCGGGAGATCGTCGAGCTTCAGACCCGGGAGAGCGAGCTCCGGGTGCGTCTCCGGGAGTCCCTCTCGGAGGTGACCCTCTGAGAGGGTCGCTCAAAATAACGCTCTGGTCGCCGCGAAGCCGATCCGACGCCGTCTGCGGCGTTCCGGCTCCTCGAAATATCATCCGATATTCCTCGTCGCCGCGCCTTGCAGCCGACGCCGCCTCGGCTCCGCGGCTCGGTCGGTTATTTCGACCGACCCTCGACTGAGTGTTGAGGAATCCGTCGCGCTGGCTCCGTCCCGGCGGCGTCATCCGGTAGGCTCCCGCGCCATGACCGAACCGACGGCCGCCTCCGGCGAGGCGGGTTCCCGGGAGTCCTTCTCCAGCGCCCTCGGCTTCACCTTGGCCGCCGTGGGCTCGGCGGTGGGCCTCGGCAACATGTGGCGCTTCTCCTACCAGGCGGCGGAGAACGGCGGCGCCGCCTTCGTATTCCTGTACATCGCCATGACCGCGCTGGTCGGGCTACCGGTGATGTTGGCGGAGCTCACCGTCGGCCGGGGCGCCCGTAGGAGCCCGATCCAGGCGCTGGTCCACTTCGGGGGCCGGGGCTGGGGCCCCTTGG
>DAPKRP010001003.1:0-7911 GCA_031800515.1 Polyangiaceae bacterium LLY-WYZ-14_1
GGAGCTCCGGGACGGCCTGGCGGAGCTCGCCCGGCGTCCCGTGGCCCCGGCCCCGGAGCTCGTCCTCCGCCTGGTGGGCCACCCTCCGGTCCGCGCGGCGGTGCGGGAGCTGGTGGTCGAGATCCTGCGGGGCCTCGGGGCCGTGGGAGAGCCCGGTGCCGCCCCGGGTCGGGCCCGACGACGGGACGCCTTCACCCGGCGCGCCCGAGCGTCGATGGAGAACGGCCGCCTCGGCCGCCTGGCCCTCGGGGTGGCCGGCGCCGTCTCCGACGAGGTGGAGCGGTCCGTCGAACGTCGGGCCCGGGAGCTCGTCGACGGGGCGATGACGATGGTGCTCGGCAAGATCGCCGCCCACCTGGGACGGGGCCGGAGCCCCCAGGACCGGGACGCCCTCCAGCTCGGCCTCCTCGACGCGGGCCTCGCCCTCCCGGGCACGATGGTCGCCCGGGAGGTGGCCGCGGTCGACCTGCCCGAGGGCTACCGGGTGGTGGTGGCCGCCCTCGACCGCTGGCTCGCCGACGAGGCGGCGGAGACCGCCCTGGCGGCGCTGGTCGACGGGCTGCTCGCCCGGGAGGGCCATCTGCCCGTCGGGGTGCTGCTCGACGACCTCGGCCTCCGGGAGCCCGTAGGCCGCCTCGCCCGGGAGACCCTCCGGCGGGAGATCGCCGCCCTGCTCCCCGGGGAGGCCTTCTCCGCGTTTCTCGACGACCTCCTCGACCCGGAAGAGCCGGGCTGAGCGCCGGGCGGCGGGCGACGCTCTTGCCGGCGCGTCTCCCCCCCTGCTAAAGCCGCGCTGAACGTCCGGCTAGATCGACCTACCCGGGTCGCCGGGCGGCGGGACCCCACATCGGCCGACCGGCCGGGGTCCGGGCGGCGGATGATCAGGACGACCAGGCGTGGCGGGACGGCGAAGCGGAGACAAGGGCGGCAACGGACGCGGCGGGGGAGGACGACGGCGGCGGTCCGCGGGCCGGGGGCAGAGCGAGCTCGACCTCCAGCCGACGGAGGCGGTCGATGCCTCCCTCGCCGACGAGACGCGCCGCCGCTACCTGAACTACGCCCTCAGCGTCATCACCAGCCGGGCCCTCCCCGACGTCCGGGACGGCCTCAAACCGGTTCAGCGGCGCATCCTCTACGTCATGTGGGCGCTGATGCGGCTTCGCCACGACGTGAAGTACCGCAAGAGCGCCACCGTCGTCGGCGAGGTGATGGGCAAGCTCCATCCCCACGGGGACTCGGCGATCTACGAGGCGATGGTGCGGCTCGCCCAGGCCTGGGTGATGCGGGTGCCCCTGGTCGATGGTCGGGGCAACTTCGGCTCCCCCGACGGCGATGCGCCGGCGGCCATGCGCTACACGGAAGCCCGCCTCGAAGCGGTGGCCGCCGAGCTGATGAGCGAGCTCGGGGCCCGGACCGTCGACTTCCGACCGAACTACGACGGCCAAAGCTTCGAGCCGGTCGTCCTCCCGGCCCGCTTTCCCCACCTGCTGGTCAATGGCTCCCAGGGGATCGCCGTCGGCATGGCGACGAGCATCCCCCCCCACGACCTGGGGGAGGTGCTCCGGGCGGCCATCGCCCTGGTCGACGACCCGGATCTCTCCGTCCGGCAGCTGCTTCGCATCATCAAAGGCCCGGACTTTCCCACCGGGGGCGAGCTGCTGGCCAGCCGTGACGAGCTCGCCCGGGTCTACGAGACGGGGCAGGGCACCTGGAAGCTCCGGGGGGAATGGACCCTCGAAGCCGCGGACCACGCCCGGGGGAATCCCCGCATCGTGATCACGTCGATCCCCTATGCCGTCGAGCGGCGGGCGGTCGTCGAGAAGATCGCCGAGGTCATCGTCGGCAAGAAGCTACCGCCGCTCCTCGACGTCCGGGACGAAAGCACGGACGACACCCGGGTCGTCTGCGAGATCCGGCGGGACGCGGACCCCCAGCTGGTGATGGCGTACCTCTTCAAGCACACGCCCCTCCAGACCACGGTCGCGGTGAACCTGACCTGTTTGGTGCCCACGGAGCCGCCCCGGCTCGACGACGAGGAACCGGGCGACCCGACCGGGGCAGGGGAGCCGGATGCCCCGGAGACCGTGGTCGGCGCCCCGGCCGCCCCCCGGCGTCTGTCCCTGCGGGACATGCTCGACCACTTCCTCGATTTCCGGATGGAGGTGGTGGTTCGCCGGACCCGCCACGAGCTCGCCGAGCTGCGGAAGCGGATTCACATCCTGGAAGGCTTCGTCGTCGTCTTCGACGCCCTGGACGAGGTCATCCGGATCATTCGCCGGTCCGATGGCCGGGCCGACGCCCGCGCCAAGCTGATGAAGCGCTTCGACCTGGACGAGGTGCAGACCGACGCCATCCTGGACCTGCGGCTCTACCGCCTCGCCAAGCTCGAGATCCTGGTCATCCGGCAGGAGCTCGACGAAAAGCGGAAGGAAGCCCGAAAGAAGGAACGCCTCCTCAAGAGCGAAAAGGCCCGCTGGACGCTGATCCGGGGCGAGCTCGAAGAGGTGGCCAAGGCCTACCCTTCGACCCGGCGCTCGAAGGTGCTCTCGGAGGTGGACGAGCCCGCCTTCGACGCCGAGGACTTCATCGTCGAAGAAGACGCCATGGTGCTCGTGACCCAGCAGGGCTGGGTGAAGCGGCAGCAGCGCATCCGGGACATCGGCGCGACCCGGGTGCGGGAAGGAGACGCCGTGCTCGGGGTCGTCGCCGGGTCCACCCGGTCGTCGGTCGCCTTCTTCTCGAACGTCGGCTCCTGCTACGTCGCCCGCCTCGTCGACGTGCCGGCGACCACCGGCTACGGCGTGCCCGTCCAGACCCTGTTCAAGCTCGCCGACGGGGAACGCATCGTTCGGGTGTTGTCCTTCGACCCCCGCTTTCTCGACGTGCCCCCGCCGACGGAAGGGGCCGAGGTGATCGAAGGCCCGTACGCCCTCGCGGTGACCCGCCGCGGCCTGACGATGCAGTTTTCCCTGCGCGGGCATCGGGAACCGTCCACGAAGAGCGGCCGACGCTACATGCGGGTGGCCGACGGGGACGACGTGGTGCTCCTCGACCTGGTGGAAGAGGGGGACCGGGTGGGCTGCGTGACGGAGCAGGGCCGGGCCCTCGTCTGCGACGAAGGGGACGTGCCCTTGCTGTCGGGCCCGGGGAAGGGGGTGATGCTGATCAAGCTCGCCAAGGGCGACGCGGTGCTCGGGGCCGCCGTGCTCCGCCGGGACTCGGACGCCCTGGCGGCGGAGCGGGAGAGCGGGGTCGAGGTCACCGTCACCACCCGCAAGTACGAGCCGACCTCCCGGGCGGGGAAGGGCTTTCCCCTGATCAAGCGCGGACGCCTATCCCGGGTCGTCCCGCCGGAGGTCGAGGTGCCCGCGTTCCCGGAGGACCGCTGACGACGATGGCCGACACGACGACCTATACGGCGAAGGACATCGAGGTCCTGGAAGGCCTCGAGCCCGTGCGGAAGCGACCGGCGATGTACATCGGCGGGACCGACGCCCGGGGCTACCACCACCTGCTCTGGGAGATCGTCGACAACTCCGTCGACGAGGCGATCAACGGGCACGCCGACCGCATCGAAGTGACCCTGTCGGCGGACCACAAGGAAGCCTGGGTCTCGGACAACGGCCGAGGCATCCCCGTCGACGTCCACCCCCGGTTCAAGAAGCCCGCGGTCGAGCTCATCCTCTGCACCCTTCACGCCGGCGGGAAGTTCGAAGGAAAGAACTACCAGGTCGCCGGCGGCCTCCACGGGGTCGGCTCCTCCGTGGTCAACGCGCTCTCGGAATCGATGACCGCGACGATCCGCCGGGACGGCGTCGAATGGGAACAGTCCTACGCCCGCGGCGTTCCGACGGGAACGCTCCGCCGAAAGGGTAAAGCCCGGGGCCACGGGACCACGATCCACTTTCGGCCGGACCCGAAGATCTTCGGCCGAAGCGCCCGCTTCGACCCGGACCGGGTGAAGGACGCACTAGAGGCGAAAAGCTATCTGCACCGGGGGCTGCGGATCGTCTTCCGGGACGACGCGTCGGGCGATCGGGTCGAGCTCCACCACCCGGAGGGCATCGTCGAGTTCCTGGGGAAGACGGTCCGGGACCGGGGCAAGCGCACCGTGCACGACGCCCCCTTCGTCTACCGTCGGGAAACCGGAGAGGAACCGCGCTTCGAGGTGGCCCTCCAGTGGACCGAAGCGCCGGACGAATCCCTGCGTTCCTACGCGAACGGCATCCCCACCGCCGGGGGCGGAACCCACGAGACGGCGCTGAAGCAGGCGCTCGGGAAGGCGATCCGGGGCTACCTCGGCAAGCACAAGGTCGCGCCGAAGAACCTGACCCTGACCGCCGAGGACATTCGGGAAGGGGTCGTCGCCATCCTCAGCGTCTACGTGGCGGAGCCCCAGTTCCAGGGGCAGACGAAGGATCGGTTGAACAACCCGGAGGTGACCGCTCCGCTGGAAGGCGCCCTCCGCACCGCCCTGGAGCAGTGGCTCCTCGACCAGAAGAGCGTCGCGGAAGCCATCGTCGGCCGCATCGTCCTCGCCGCCCGGGCGCGGGAGGCGAGCCGGGCGGCGGTCCAGGAGGTCAAGCGCAAGACGGCGGTGAGCCACCGGCTCAACCTCCCGGGAAAGCTCGCCGACTGCGCCAGCACCGACCCCCGGGAATGCGAGCTCTTCCTGGTCGAAGGGGACTCCGCCGGGGGGAATGCGAAACAAGCCCGGGACCGGCGCACTCAGGCGATCCTTCCGCTCCGGGGAAAGGTGCTGAACGCCGAGCGGGCGACCCCCCAGGCCATCCTCCAGAACCGGGAGCTCCAGGACATCGTCCAGGCCCTGGGCTGCGGGATCGGAAAATCCTTCGACCCGGCGGGGCTTCGCTACGACCGCATCTTTCTCCTGATGGACGCGGACAGCGACGGTCATCACATCGCGACCCTGCTGCTGACCTTCTTCTATCGGCTCCTGCCGGGGCTCATCCGCGGCGGGCACGTCTATCTGGCGCAGCCGCCGCTCTACCGCATCGACGTCGGGGACGAGACCCACTGGGCCCTCGACGAGGACGAACGGGTCGCGGTGCTGGCCGGGTTGTCGGCACAGGCCCGGGGGAAGGCGGAGCTCAGCCGCTTCAAGGGCCTGGGTGAGATGACCGCCAAGGAGCTCCAGGAGACCACCCTGGATCCCCGCCGTCGCCGGGCGCTCCGGGTCGTGATCGACGAAGAGCTCGCGACGGATCGGGTGTTGAACGAGCTGATGGGGAAGGACCCGGCCCCCCGCTTCCAGTTCATCATGGAGCACGCCGCCGACGCCGAGGCGGAAGCCCTCGACGTCTAGCTCGGAGGCGAGGCAGGCGTGGCGGACGCGGCGTTCCCGGATGGGAAGGCCGCGTCCGCTCGGCCGCGTCCGTCTAGCGGAGGCGGCCCCGGGGAAGCGTCACTACTCGACGGCCGGCCCGGCCTGGGCCGGGACGATGACGATGAGCTGACGCCGGGAGATGAGGGTCCGCCGGTCCGCCCGGAGCTCGATGAAGCCGACATAGGCCCGGGCCACGTCGTCCCCTTCCACGGTCAGGTTCTGAAAGACGACGTCGAAGGAGACCTGCGTGCCCGGCAGGATGTCGAAGAACGTCGACTGATCGACCAGCGCCACCGCCTCGTCCGCGTCGAGGCCTTCCGGCGGGTTCCAGCAGGGGGGCGAGGGTAGCCCGCCGTCGACGACGGGGTCGTAGGCGCAGGCCGGCGCCCGCTGCCGGACGAAGGCGGTGGCGTCGACGTTGTCCCTCGGGTCGTCGACCACCGCCGTATCGACGTCGACGGGCGCCCGCCGCACCACGGTCTCGACGGCGTCGGTGATGGCGGCCACGGCGTCCTCCGGTTCGTCCCGGAAGTCGTGGTCGATGAGGATCGCGTCGCCGAACTCGTTCGTCGACCCGGTCGCCAGGCCGGTGTTGAACATGTAGTAGCAGGGGCTGGTGTCCGCCTCCGGGTCTCCGACCCCGCAGCGGGGCTGGTTTCGATTCGGGAAGGCGTTCACCCCGACGTAGCGGGCACCCCGGCGGGTCATCTGGAAGATCATGTCGTCCCAGGAGGCCGGCGAGGGAGAGACGTCGCTATAGAAGCTGCAGGCACCGGAGCTGCCTTCGGGCCCGGCGTGGGCGCAGTTCGGCGCCACCTGGACGATCACCGGCCGCGCCGTGTTCCGGAAGCAGGCCTTGCCGAAGGTCGCTTCTTCGTCGCAGCTCGGGAAGCCCTCCGGGTCCAGCGTCACCGTCGTCGACCCGGACCGATAGCTCGGATAGGTGTCAGTCAGCAGCTGGAAGATGGCCTCCGTGTGGGCCCCCGCCGCGTCGTTACTCGAAAACGTGAACGGTAGATTGCTGATCGAGTTGAACTGGTCGCGGGTGTAGGCGTCCGGCGGCTGGATGGGCGCGGCAAGCCGGAGCAGCCGAGGGGGGTTGAACCTGATGCCGAAGGGCAGGTCGTTGAAGGTGGCGAAGCCGTACCAGGTGTCCGTCAGGCGTTCTTCCAACGTGTCGACGACGTCTTCGAAGGACGAGGTGAAGTGGCGGAACGGAAGGTCGTTCAAGAAATCCCGCCGTTCCATCGACCGGTCTTCACTGACCAGCATCATCACGTCCGCCGGGAGCACGTCGCTCTCGAAGGTGAGGGTGCGGGCGACGGGCCGGCCTTCGAAGGGCAGCACCACGAAGAAATCCGTGGGCGGGATCTGGCAGCTGGCGTCCGAGGCACAGCCGCAGCCGAAGGCCCCCGGGGCGTCCGGGCCGTCCGGGCAGTTGATCCGCTCGTAGACCGATTCGACCAGGTCGCTCTGCCCGTCGTCGTCCGAGTCCCAGTTGCACAGGGAGGTACCGAACAGGGATTCCTCCCCGTCGGTCAGACCGTCGTTGTCGCTGTCCCGGTCCAGGTAGTCGGGCACGTCGTCGAGGTCGAGCATCGGCTCGTCTTCGAATTCCGGGTCGAAGCCGGGGTCGATCTCCTGGTCGCAGAAGATCGGGCTGCCGTCTTCGGCGGTTTCCTCCGTGTCCGAGAGCCCGTCGCCGTCCGAGTCCAGGTCCCGGAAGTTCGGGGTCAGGTCGCCGTCCGCGTCCCCGGCGCCTTCCGCCGCGTCGGGCACGCCATCGCCGTCCGAGTCCAAGTCCAGGATGTCCGGGGTGCCGTCCTGGTCCGTATCGAAGGCGGCGCCGCTCAGGTCGATCTCTTCGATGTTCGGGATGCCGTCGCCGTCGAGGTCGGGCTGCAGATAGTCCGGCTCACCGTCTTCGTTCCGGTCGGCGGTCAGGTCGTCGATCGCGCCGTCGCCGTTTCCGTCGGCGTCCCGGAAGTCCGGCAGCCCGTCCCCGTCCGTGTCCCGGGGGGCGGTCGTGCAGTCCAGGTCGTCTTCGTCGATGTCGTCGATCCCGTCCCCATCCGAGTTCAGGTCGAAGAAGTTGACGATGCCGTCCCCGTCGTCGTCGAAGAAGCCTTCCTGCTCCGTGGTGATGAAGTCCGAGTCGTCGTCGACCAGGTCCTCATCGGGCCCGCAGAACTGGAAGCCCCCCTGGGAGCCGTCGTCGCCACAGCCGGACCCCAGCAGGGCGACCAGGAGGAGCGCAGCCAACCCGCTGCCGCCAAGCCATCTACCCGTCTCGAAAGTCATCGCTCACCCTCCGATCCCGGGTACCCGGGACCACATGGCGCCGGCGGCATCACCGGGACGCGCTCCGCAAGGGACGACCGAGGGATGACCATCCCTCCGGCCGACCCAACGCGCCACCGGGGACGGGGATCGCTCCCGAGCCCGCGCCGTACTCTCCATGATCTCACACTCCACGCATCGACCGTGGTCGGCGGACCACGAATCAGCTCGCGAAGCTACCCCGAGCGGGGGGCGGGGGACAACCGTGATCCCCCGTCGAGGGC
>DAPKRP010001004.1:0-5471 GCA_031800515.1 Polyangiaceae bacterium LLY-WYZ-14_1
CTTCGCGTGATGGGGCGGGACGAGCTGAAGTCGGCCTGTCGCGCGCTGGGCTTGGAGGACGCGGGGCGCGGGCGCCAGGCGTTGATGGTGCGGCTCCTGGAAGCCCGGGGGGACGTGTCGAGCGCCCCGCCGCCTCCTTCCTTCGGGGCCGGGGGAGAGACCGAGCGCCGCTTCGCCCCGCGCCCCGGCGACGTGGTGCGCGTCCGCCACCGCCAGTGGCTGGTCGAGGCCGTCGCGACCCGAGCGCCCGAGACCACCGACGCCGCCGCCGCCCCCGCGCGCCGCGACCACCTGGGCCGCACGCGGGTGCACCTGGTCTGCCTGGACGACGACCACCAGGGCCGGGAGCTCGTCGTCTTCTGGGAGCTCGAGCTCGGGGCCGAGGTGCTCCACCCGGAATCCCAGGGGCTGGGCCAGGTCGACGCCGTCGATGCGCCCCGGCACTTCGCGGCCTACCTCCACGCCCTCAAGTGGTCGTCCGTCACCGCGACCGACGCGACGCTTCTCCAGGCGCCCTTCCGGGCCGGCATCAAGCTGATGGCCCACCAGCTCACGCCGCTGCGCAAGGCCCTCGAGCTCCCCCGGGCGAACCTCTTCATCGCCGACGACGTCGGCCTCGGCAAGACCATCGAAGCCGGCCTCGTGCTCCAGGAGCTGCTCCTGCGTCAGCGCGTGGAGTTCGTGCTCATCGTCTGCCCGGCGGCGGTCGCCCTCCAGTGGCGGGACGAGATGGAGCGCCGCTTTGGTCTGTCCTTCGAGATCATGAGCCGCGCGTTCATCGCCCGCCGCCGCCAGGAGCGCGGCTTCGGCGTGAACCCCTGGGCCACCCACCACCGCTTCATCATCTCCCACCAGACGCTGCGTCGGCCGGAGTACCGGGACCCCCTGCTCCAGCTCCTCGGGGAGCGCCGGAAGAAGAGCCTCCTCATCCTAGACGAGGCCCACGTCGCCGCCCCGTCGAGCGCGAGCAAGTACGCCATCGACTCCCGCATCACCCGGGTGATCCGGGCCGTAGCCCCCCGCTTCGAAAACCGCCTGTTCCTGTCCGCCACCCCGCACAACGGTCATTCCAACAGCTTCTCGGCGCTGCTCGAGATCTTGGACCCGCAGCGTTTCACCCGGGGCGTCCCCATCGACGACCACCGGCGCCTCGAGCCGGTGATGGTCCGCCGCCTCAAGGAAGACCTCCGTCGGACCGGCGCCGACTACCCGATCCGGAAGCTCGTCCAGCTGGAGCTCCGCCACGAGGCGGGGCGCTGGCAGGCCCGGTCCGTGACCTGGAACCCCGGGGACCAGAGCCGCACCGCCACCGACCCCGTCCCCATCGGCCGGGCGGCCGCCCCGGTCGAGCTCCAGCTCTCAGCGATGCTCGCCGAGTACACGACGCTGATGAGGCCCGAGCGAGGTCGCGGCCGCCTGGTCTTCGTCAACCTCCAGAAGCGCCTGCTCTCGAGCGTCGAGGCCTTCGCCCGGACGCTCCAGCTCCACGCCCGCCGGGTGCGGGAGGGCAAGGCCGGGACCGCCCTCGACCTGGTCCCCGCCGCCGTCGACCAGCCCCTCCGCCTGGACGCCGGCGGCCTCGACGACGACACCTACGGGGCGGACGACGACGCCCTCGAAGCCTCCGCCGCCGCCGAGATCGACGCCGCCTCCGCCGCCCTCCGGACCCCGGCGGGCCGCGCCTGGGAGCTGCTCGACCAGATGGAACGCCTCGCCCAGGCCCACCGGGCCGGCGCCGACGGCAAGGTCCTCGCCCTCTTGGACTGGATCCGCACCCACCAGTGCCCGGCGGTACGCCTCGGGGGGGCGGACCCGAACGCCCCGGCCAGGGACCGCCGCTGGACCGACCGCCGCATCCTCGTCTTCACCGAGTACGGTGACACGAAGCGCTGGCTTCGGGACCTGCTCCGGACGGCGGTCGCCGGGACGGACGACGCCGACCAGCGCATTCGCGAGCTCCACGGGGGCATGGGGGACGACGCCCGGGACGAGGTGCAGCGCGCCTTCAACGACCCGACGAGCCCCGTCCGCATCCTCCTCGCCACCGACGCCGCCCGGGAGGGCGTCAACCTCCAGGGCGCCTGCGCCGACCTGTTCCACTTCGACATCCCCTGGAACCCCGCCCGGATGGAGCAGCGGAATGGCCGCATCGACCGCACCCTCCAGCCGTCCCCGGAGGTCCGCTGCCACTACGTCGTCTACCCCCAGCGCGCCGAAGACACCGTTCTCGAGAAGCTCGTCCAGAAGGTCGACGTCATCCAGCGCGAGCTCGGGTCCCTCTCGTCCGTGCTCATGGACCGCATCGACCTGGCCCTCGACGACGGCATCGACGGGGACACCGGCGGCCGCCTCGACGAAGCGGCCTCGCCGACGACGGGGGACGGCCGGGACCTGGCCGCCGCCGCCCGCGCCGAGCTCGAAGCTCAGCGCGCCGACGAACGCGCCCTCATCGCGGACATCGAGCGGGCGGGCAAGCTTCTTCAAGACAGCCGCCGGGTCCTCGAGTTCGACCCGGCGCTCCTCCGGGACGCCCTCGACGTCGGCTTCGAGCTCGCAGGGGCCGGCCGGCTCACGCCGGCGGAGGAGGACGTCGACGGGGTCACCGCCTGGACCGTGCCGGCGCTCCCCGACTCCTGGCAGCCGACGCTGGACACCCTGCGCCCGCCCCGGGGTCGGGACGAGCCCTTCTGGCAGTGGCGCCGCCGCCCGCCCCAGCCCGTGCTGTTCGAGCCGCCGGCGACCATCAGCGGAGGCGTCGTCCACCTGCACCTCGAGCACCCGCTGGTCCAGCGCGTCCTCGGCCGCTTCCGGGCCCAGGGCTTCAGCGCCCACGACCTGAGCCGGGTCACCGTCGTCCGGACCAAGCAGGACAGCCTGATCCGGGTCATCGCCTTCGGCCGCCTGTCCATCTTCGGTCGTGGGGCCACCCGACTCCACGACGAGCTCGTCTCCGTCGCCGCCCGCTGGGTGGAATCGTCGGACGCCCCGCTCCGCCCCTTCGCCGAGGACGCCGACCGCCGCGCCCTCGCCTTCCTGGAGCAGACCCTGGCCGCCTCCCCGACCCTCGACGGCATCCCCGACGCGGTCCGCCGTAAGGTCCGGGACGCCGCCCCCGGGCTCTTCAGGGACCTCTGGACCCACATCGAGGAAGAGGCGGACGCCCGGGCCACCGCCGCCCGGGCCAAGCTCGCCACCCGCGCCCGGGAGGAATCCGACGCCCTCCGCGCTCTCATCGAGACTCAGCGGAACGCCATCGTCGCCGAGATCGACCGCCGCGCCCAGATCGCCCTGGACTTCACCCCCGGCGAACGCGACCAGCGGGAGCAGTACGAGCAGGACCGCCGCCACATGGACGACCGCCTCGTCGCCCTCCAGCGCGAGCTCGAGACCGAGCCCGGCCAGATCGAGAGCCTCTACGAGGTCGCCCTCCGCCGCCTGGAGCCCGTGGGCCTGGTCGTGCTCTGGCCGGAGACCCGGGCATGATGGACACTCGTCCCCATGGCGAAGGAGGCTCGCTTCACCACGAACGAGGACGCTAGGTCGAGGCGCGTCGTGCAACTGACTCGGATTCGCCTCACCAACTACAAGAACTTCCCCACCGTCGACGTCCCTCTGATGGCGCGGGCCTTCATCGTCGGGCCCAACGCCTCGGGCAAGTCGAACCTCCTCGACGCGGTTCGTTTTCTTCGAGACATCGCCGTCGACGAGGGCGGTCTGCAGCGCGCAGTGCAAGACAGAAACGGCTTCTCCGCCATCCGTTCCTTGCACGCGCGGCAAAAGGCAGACGTCGGGATCGAGGTTCACGTCGGCGACGCCGAGGAGGGCAAGACGGTCTGGCAGTACCGCCTCGTCATACGTTCCGGGAAAGGTGGGGCGGCCCTGGTCCGAGAGGAACGCGCGATCCACGCGACGCGCGGCGAGGTGTTTTCCGGCCCGGCCCAGGAAGACCTCAAGGACACGGAGGCGCTCCTGCGGACCGGTCTCGAGCAGCCGCGGCTCAACCGCGCGTTTCGTGAGATCAAGAAGGTCTTCGAGAGTATCGAATACCTCCATCTAGTGCCCCAGATCGTTCGCTCCAGGACCGTCGTGAACGGCGACTTCCTTCCGTTCGGGAGCAGTTTTCTCGAAGACGTTCTGGCCACCCACGCCAGCACCCGCCGGAGTCGGCTAGAGAAGATCCGGAAGGCAATGCAGCCCGCGGTGCCGAATCTTGAGGCACTGGAGGTTCGCCGGGACTCTCGGAGCGGGGCACCGCATCTACTGGGGCGCTTCGGGCACTGGCGACCCAAAGCGGGGTGGCAAGACGAGTCTCAATTCTCCGACGGCACGCTGAGGTTGGTCGCGCTGCTTTGGTCTGCGATGGACGGTGAGGGGCCCCTCCTCCTCGAGGAGCCCGAGCTGTCCCTCCATACGTATCTCGTGAGGCGATTGCCATCCGTTCTTTGGCAGCTCACCGGGACCCGAGGTCGTCAGGTCCTCATGAGCACCCATTCCACTGAGCTGCTCTCGGATGAGGGCATCGCCCCGGGGGAGCTCGTGCTCATTCGGCCGTCGGCCGAGGGCAGTGTCGTCACCTCCGGTGCCGAGGACCGGGACGTACGTGGAACCATGGAGGCGGGCCTCCTGGCATCCGAAGTGGCCCCGTCCGCGTCGGCGCGGGGAACCCAGCTCGGGTTGTTCGGCTTCGGCAAATCATGAGCCGATCCGTTTTCTTGGCCGCAGAGGGGCGCGCCGAGCTGACTCTGCTGCGACGACTGTGCAGCCGGCTCTCCCTGATGGTCGTCAACGAGATCGACGCTAAGGGCAAATCGAACCTCGACCCCGCTCTGCCCCGCTATCATCGCGCTGCGGTCCAGGCTCGGACGAACTGGATCGTCCTTCGCGATCTCGATCACGACGCGCCATGCCCAGGGAGGTACATCGACGAGCTCGGTCTGGCGGTGGAACCCCGCTTCCAGCTTCGTCTCGCGGTTCGGACTCTAGAATCGTGGGCTTTGGCAGACTTTGACCGATTCCGTTCCGTGTGTGGATTCGGACGCCGGAACCCGCCGGTTCCCGCGAACCGCGACGACCTCGACGACCCCAAGGGAACTCTCACGCAGCTCGTCCGGGACCACGGATCTCGCGCCGCCAAGCGGCAGCTCCTTCGGTCGTCGTCTGGTGTTTCCCCCGGGCCCGGATACACGTCGTTTCTAGAGACCTTTCTGGCTTCAGAGTGGCGCCCGGACGTCGCTCGCCGGCACAGCCGGAGCTTCGATCGGACGCTTAGTCGGCTCGAGGCCGTCACCGCGGACTGGGCATGAGCGAGCAGCTGAAGCGGCTTCACGAGCAGTGGCTCGGGATGGTGCAGCCGGTGGAGGGGCTCGTGGTGTCCGTGCCGGTGCTGGTGGACGCCGGGGTGGGGCGGCCGGACGCGGACCCGGCGTCGTTGCAGCGGCGGCTCCTCGCGCTGGCGCCGCCGACCCGGGAGG
>DAPKRP010001005.1:0-1503 GCA_031800515.1 Polyangiaceae bacterium LLY-WYZ-14_1
GGGGCGTGTCCGCCAGGACGTCCTCGCTGCCGAAGGGGCTGCAGCCGGGGGGGTCGTCGTCGGTTCCCTCGGCGCAGGGGGGGCCCGCTTCCCGCACGTGATAGAGCCCCAGGTAGTGCCCGATCTCGTGGGCGAGGACGCGACCCGCCGCGTCGGCGTCGCTCTCGACGGGATCGAAGACCAGGGCGACGCCGGAGGGACCGGCCCCGTGCGTCGGGGGGCCCGGGATCCCCCCGGAGATGCCCAGCGTGATCGCCGACCGGTCCACCAGGTCCCGGACCAGAAACACGTCGAGGCGGGGTCCGGGTCCTTCCCCGAGGCGGAAGAGCTCGGCGAGCTCGGCGTCCCCGCCGTCGGCGGAATCGATGATCGCGAGCCGCTCTTCCGCGTCCTCCGGGACGCTTCGATAGCGGATCTCGCCCAGCGTGATCCCGACGGTGGCGAACAGCTCCGCGGCGCGGTCCACGGCAGCGGTGAGCGTCGGGTCCGCCGCTGCGTCCGCCGGGGTGAGCCCGACGCCGACCAGATAGACGTCGAGGTCGAGGGTCCCGGCGAGGATCTCGCCCCCCGGGGCCCGTTTGACCTCCGCGACGAGCTCGACGGGGATGGGGGCGTCGGCGATGCCGCCGAAGACGATGGGGGAGGCGGCCCACCGCCCTGGGATGAGCCGGAGCCGGTCCTCCGTGGTGTTCGGAACCACCAGCGCGGCCTGCTCGAGGCCCCCCCGGGCGAGCCAGCGCAGGGGTTGGTCCCGGAGAAGAAAGATCTGGGCGAAGTCGAGAACCGGCCCACCGCCGGGGGCGAGGACGCGGGAGAAGGCCAGGGTCCCCGGGGCATCGATGGGCCGTTCCAGCAGGAAGGTGACGCTGACGGCGTCGTCCGGGACCGCCACGATCCGCGCCTCCCCGGGGGCGTTCGGCGGGAGCTCCTCCGCCGTCAGGGGGAACCGGTCCACCCGGACCTCTTCCTCCCCGAGCTCCTCGTAGGCGCAGACGCGCACCGTATCCGGGATCGCCGGGTCCGGGGCGAGCTCCCGGCAGACCCGGCCCGTCAGGCAGTCGTCGTCCCCCTCGCAGGGCACCGTGCACTGACCGTCGAGGCAGAGCCCGGAGCGGCAGCTCGAGGAGCTTCGGCAGCGCACGGCCCGCTGGTCGTCCGTGTTGCCCGTCGTGAGACAGCGGGCCTCCCAGGCGTCGTCCCCCGGGGCGCCGTCGAGGTCCCGGGTGAAGAGCACGCAGCGGGTCGGTGTGGCGCAGCCCTCGTTCGAGCCGCAGGCGACGCTGCAGACCGGCGCGCCATCCGGGTCGGGGGCGCAGAGCCCGCTCCCGCAGCGCTCGTCGCTCGGGCAGGTCTCGCCGAGGGCGAGGGGGGCTGGCCCGGCGTCTTCCTCCGGAGCGCCGCCGTCCCGGCCGGCGTCGGGACAGGCAGGTCCTGGGCAGGGGCCCACGTCCGCTCCGCCGGCGTCCTCCCGGGTCGGGTCCCCGGAGCCGTCGCCGCAGGCGC
>DAPKRP010001006.1:0-2257 GCA_031800515.1 Polyangiaceae bacterium LLY-WYZ-14_1
CGGACAATTAGCTGAGCCGAGGCCGCCTCGGACAAAACCGAGCCGACCCGGGGCCCGGCGGCTCACCGGAGCGCCCGAAGTAGCCCCTGGTCGTCATCCGCCTGGCCAGGGGGCCGGGCCGGCTTTTCGTGAGCCTTCCGAAGCCAGGGCCAGACCGGCCCGACGTCCCGGCAGCCCAGGGCGCGCTCCTCCGCCGTGCAGAGCCAGCGCACGTGGAAGTGGTCGGCGTGGGGGTTGCCCGAGCTCGGCTGGTGGAGCACCCAGGCGGCCCGAAGAAGCAGCTCCCGGTCCGGCTCGTGACGTCGCCCGTAGGCCAGGAGCCGGGCCTTGACCGGGTTGGCGACGAAGATCCACTGCACCGGCCCGGCGTCGTCGGACAAGAGCGTGCGCACCAGGGTCCAGTTGCGGGCTTCGTCGAAGAAGAAGAGGGCGCCGGCGCCCATCCGATCGTCCGCGGCCACCCCATGGACGTCGAAGCCGAGCCATCCCCGGCCCCGCCGGGAACGCCCCGCCGCGTCGGTCAGATAGAACACCAGGTCGACATCCCGGCCGGATCGGTGGCTGCCGTGGCGGGGGTGACGCCCCCCCTCTCGGTAGCTCAGATCGCCGACCCGAAGGGGTGCAGTCCCCGGATGGCGACGGGCCACCTCTTCCGCCGCCCGGGTCAGGGCGGCGACCACCCGGGGAAGTCCGTAGCGGGTGCGCTCGCCGGGCCGGGCCTGACGGAAGCCCGGGCCCCGGACCGGGAGGGGTACCCCCCCGACCAGCCGCCCGTCGTTCGCCCGTCCCAGGCTGGTGGGCCGCGCCGGCTTCGGGGTGAGGCCACAAGCGCCGAGGCCGAGGACCGCGCTCACGAGGACGGCGGCGAGACGCGCCATGCGCCGGAAGCGTAGCGAACGGGAGGCCAGCCCGCAGGGGCTCCGCTTGACCGGGGCGCGCGAGGTCATACCTTCCCCGCCTAGTACCCCTGCCCGGAAGCTCGAGCCGGGTGTGCGCCGGTCCCGAACGCCGCTCGCGGCGTTGCGCCTCCTCGAAAGGGCCTTCAGCCCTTCCTCGTCGCCGCGCCTTGCCCATGGTGCCCGGCCTTCGCCGGATTCCCAGACCGAACTTCCGAGCAGGGGTAGTAGCCGCGACCACGATGATGTCCGACGACGAAACGACCGCGATGGACCAGTTCTCGGCCCACCTCGACCGCGGCTGGGACCTGGTCTCCCGAGGGGATTTCCCGGCGGCTCTGGTCTCGGCGGAAAAGAGCCTCGAGCTTCAGGCCGACGCCCCGGAGGCCCACTACCTGCTCGGCTACGTCCGCCAGTGTGAGGGCCACGCGGAAGAGGCGATCGACCACTATCGGCAGGCCCTCGAGCTCGACGAAGGCTTCTTCGAAGCGATGCTCTACGCCGCGGACCTGCTGATCCACGACCTCGGCGACCCGACGGAAGCCCTCTCCTTCCTCGACGACGCGGAGGAATACGCGGAGACGGACGACGAGATCGCCGACGTGCTGCTCCTCCGGCGGGAAGCGCTCCACGCCCTCGGCCGGGGAGACGAAGCGGACCGGCTGGCCACCGCGCTCCCCACCGGCCCCTTCGAAAACCCCGGGATCGCCTACGCGGTGGCAGAGGTCCTCCTCGACCGGGGACGCACCGACGAAGCCGAGGAACGGCTCCGGGAAGCGCTGCGCCTCGACGGCCAGTTCGCCGACGCCCATCACCTCCTCGGCATCATCCTGGACAACCGGGGCGCCCACCGGGAAGCGACGATCTCGTTCCTCCAGGCGCGGGACCTCGACCTCGTCAGCACGCCGCCCCGGTGGTCGATGGAGCCGGCCCGATTCGAACAGCGGGTGCAGGCCAGCATCGCCCGCCTGCCCAGCGCCACCCAGGCCGCCCTGGACGGCGCGCTGGTCCACGTCGGGGACCTGCCCGGGGCCGAGGTCGTCGCCGACGGGGTCGACCCCCGGGTCGAGGTGCTGGCGGAACTGGTGACCGTCGACGACGAGCCCGACGACGCGCTGCCAGGCCCGGAGGAAGCCGGCCCAGAGCACGCGGAATCGGAACAAGCCGTCGACGGCGCACCGGCCCCCGGGGTCGAGCTCGCCGCCGGTCGGGTACGGGTGGGCCGCCTCTTCGTCTATCAGCGGAACGTCGAGCGGAACGCCGTCGGCCAGAGCGAGGTGGAAGCGGTCCTCGGCCAGGCCCTCGAACAAGAGATCGCCCGGGTGACCGACCACATCCGTGCCCACGAGGCGGACGTCGCC
>DAPKRP010001007.1:0-1645 GCA_031800515.1 Polyangiaceae bacterium LLY-WYZ-14_1
CCTACCTCCACGTGACCAGCCGGGGCAGCGGCATCCACGGCATCGGCAATGGCGCCGCCGGCAGCCTTTCCCTCCGGGGACTGTCCGGGAGCCCGAACACCCAGGTGCTCGTGGTCCTCGACGGGGTGCCGGACCAGCAGGGGCTCTTCGGCCATCCCCTTCCCGACACCTACCTGCCGACCCTGGTGGAGCGGGCGACGGTGGTCTCCGGGGCGAGCTCGGTGCGTTATGGGGGCAACGCCCTCGGGGGGGCGCTGGTGCTCGAAAGCCGCTGGCTGCCTCCCCCGTCGGAACCGCCCCCGCCGCCGTCCTCCGGCAGCTCGACCAGCCCGGGGCGCTCCGACGATGGGTCCGGGGTCCCAGATGCCGAGCCGGTCGCCTCGGAGCTCAACCTCGACGCCCGCTACGGCTCCTTCGGCACCGCCACCGTCGACGCCGCCTACCTGCGTACCCAAGGGGATGTGTCCCTCGCCGTCGGCGCCTCCGGCACCACCACCCAAGGGCATCGACCCGGGGCCGGGGGGACCATCGCCGGCGGCCAGGTCGGACTTCGACTGCGCCTCGCCCGCCGCACCGCGCTGGTCCTGCGATACCGCCTGGCCTATCTGGACGGCACGGATCCGGGACCGGTGTCCTTTCCCACCCCGGGCCGCTGGTTCAGCTCCCAGCGCCATGCCTTCTCCGCCGGGGTCGAGCACGCGGCGGGGCGCTGGTCCACGGAGGCGACCGCCTTCGCCACGGTGGGGCGCAACCGCCTCTACGATGGGTTCGAAGGCCAGGACGTCGTCGCCGGGGTGCGGACGGCGGCCCGGGTTGGCCTTCCCGGCGGCTGGTCCCTGCACTTCGGGGCGGCCGTGGACCTCGTGGCTGGTCGGGTCTGGGACCGGCTGCCCGAGAGCGGCGGCACCGGCGTGGGTGCCGACGGCGCCCCGGGAACCGACGGGAGCCGGCCGGAACCACTCCCCGAGGTCGAGCCCCAGACCACCCTGGCGCTCTTCCAGGAGCTGCGCTGGTCCCCGACGGGCTGGCTCGACCTCGAGCTCGGCGCCCGCCAGGCCCAGAGCCTGGTCTGGGGGTTCTTGCCGGTCTTCGAGGCGGGAGCCAGCGTCTCCCCCTGGGAGGGAGGCCGCCTCGCCTTCCGCTGGGCGCAGGGCTTTCGGGAGCCCACGCTGCGGGAGCGCTACCTGCCCTTTCCGGCGGCAAACCAGGAGCTCCGACCCGAACGGAGCCGAACCGTGGAGGTCACCGTCGAGCAGCGGTGGGCGAAGGACCGCCTCCGGGCGCGGGTCACCGCCTACCGCACGCGAGCCGAGGACCTCATCCTCACCCTGGGGTACTTCCCGACCGCCGAGATCCGGAACGTCGCCCAGGCGGAGGTGCGCGGGATCGAGGCCCTGGTGGACCTTCGCCCCTGGCCCTGGCTACACCTGCGGGCCGGCGGCGGCTTCATCGACCCGGGCACCCTGACCCAGCAGAACCCCGGCCGCCGCGTGTCCGGGATGCTCCGGGTCGTGCTCCCGGAGGCGGCCGCCAGCCTGACCGCCACCCACCTCGGCGCCCTCTACGGCCGGAGCCATCGCCGGGATCCCCTGGGGGATTTCGTCGTCCTCGATGGTCGCCTCGATGTGCCCATCCCCGGCACGCC
>DAPKRP010001008.1:0-2638 GCA_031800515.1 Polyangiaceae bacterium LLY-WYZ-14_1
GGGGGGGCCGGTCGACGCTCACCACCGTCGAGGTCACCAGGTCGCGACCCTGGGCCTGGAAGAACAGACTCTCCCCGATGCTCGGTCCGCTGGTCCGGGGCTCGACCCCGCCGTCCTCGGTGAAGCGGAGGGACCCGGCGAGCTGGCAGCGGAGGGCCAGGTGGGAGCGGAGCCACTCCCCGCTGCGCCGGTCCCGGATTTCCACGCAAAGGGCGCGGCGGACGTGGTACTCGGTGTTGCGGGTGACGAAGACCTTGTGGATGCGTCGCTCCCGAATGGCCTCTGACATGGCGGCGGCTCCTTCCCTGGTCCCGGGTCGGTGACCCGGGTGACTCCCCCCGGACGTTCCGACATCCACCCCCCGGGGACCAAGAAAACGGCGCTGGCACGGGGTCCGACCGCCTTGTTAGAGTCCGCGGCCCCCGCGCCATGGCCCCGCCCACCGACCAGTCCGACCCCGCGGCCGCGCCCCCGGTCTCCGACCCCGAGGTCTCCGTGGTCATCCCGATCTACAACGAGGAAGAGATCCTCGAAGACGCGGTGACCGAGCTCCTCGCCGGCCTCGACGCGTTGGGCGTCTCCCACGAGGTGGTGCTCGCGGAGAACGGATCCAGGGACCGCACGGTCGAGGTGGCCGCCGACCTCGGGCGGCGCTTCCCCGGCGTCCGGTCCTTCTCCGTCGACGAGCCGAACTACGGCAAGGCGCTCCGGGAGGGGATCCTTCGGGCCCGGGGACGGTTCGTTCTCTGCGACGAGATCGACCTCTGCGACACGGACTTCCACGCCCGCGCCCTCGAGCTCTTGGAAGGGGACCGGGCGGACCTCGTCGTGGGCTCGAAGGTGATGCCCGGAGCGGCGGACGAGCGGCCCTTCGTCCGGCGCCTCGGCACCCTGGCGATCAACGGGCTCCTGCGGCTCACCCTGGGATTCCAGGGGACCGACACCCATGGGCTCAAGGCCTTTCGCCGGGACGCGGTCACCCCGATCGCGGAGCGGTGCCTGGTCGACAAGGACCTCTTCGCCTCCGAGCTCGTGATCCGGGCGGAGCGGGCGGAGGTCCGGGTCGTCGAGATCCCGGTCCGGGTCAAGGAGAAGCGAGCGCCCAGCATCGGTCTCTTCCGGCGGGTGCCCCGGGTGCTCTCGGACCTCACCCGCTTGGTGGTCGCGATCCGGTTCCGGGGATGAGCCCGGAAGCCCTCCACGCCTCGGGGCCCTCGCCGGACGCCGGAGGCTCGGGGACGGAGCGGCTGGCGGCGATCAGCATCGACCTCGACGAGGTGCCTTGCTACGCCGCCGTCCACGGCCTGGGCGCCGGGGCGAGGGCCGATGGCACCTCCGGGCGCGCCATCTACGACCGGGCCCTGCCCCGCTTCGAGGAATGGCTCGGCGGACTCGGACTCCCGGCGACCTTTTTCGTCATCGGTCGGGACCTCGCCCGACGGGACGCCGCCCGGGCGATCCGACGCCTGGGGGAAGGGGGATTCGAGATCGGGAATCATTCCGCCCGGCATCCCTACGACCTGACCCGCCGCCCCCTACCGGCGCTTCGGGCCGAGGTCGAGGAGGGGGTGCGGGCGATCGCCGAGGTCGTCGGGGTACCCCCCCGCGGCTTTCGAGCCCCCGGCTACACGATCGACGATCGCCTCCTCGGGGTGCTTCAGGAGGCCGGGGTTGCCTACGACTCGAGCGTCTTCCCCTGCCCCGCCTACTGGGGGGCCAAGGCGATGGCGATCGCCGCCTACCGTGCCCGGGGGCGACCGAGCCGCAGCATCCTCGACCATCCCCGGGTGCTGACCGCCCCTGGGGATCCCTATCGCCCGGCCCTCGGGGGTCCCTTCCATCGCCGGGGCCGGCCGGGGGGTCCGCTGGTGGAGCTGCCCATCGGGGTGACCCGGGCTGGCACGGGACGCCTGCCGGTGATCGGGACGAGCCTCGTGCTGGCGGGGCGGACGGGGGCGCGGCGCCTGGTGCGGGGGATCCTGGGCCGGCCCCTGGTCAACCTCGAGCTCCATGGGATCGACCTGGCGGACGCGACGGCGGACGGGCTCGACTGGCTCGCCCCGCACCAGCCGGACCTGCGGGTCACCGCCCGGGAGAAGAGGGCGACCCTGACCGGCGTGGTGGACCTGCTTCGGGGAGCGGGGTACCGCTTCGTCCGCCTCGACGAGGCCGCCGCGCGCCTCGGCGGGGACGCCGCGCACCCTTGACCCGCTCAGCGCTCCGCGGGGACCTCGATCCAGCCGGAGCTCGCCCCCGCCTCGACGGCGGCGCGGGCGAGCTCGTCGGCGCGTTCGTTCAAGGGGACCCCGGCGTGCCCGGGAACGTGGAAGATCTCGAGGTCGGCGAGGCTCGCCAGGGCCTCCCGGATCCGAGACACGAGCTCCTTGTTCGCCTTGGCCTTCCAGCCCTTCCGGAGGACGCCGATGGCGTAGCTCGAATCGGTGTAGATCCGCACCGGGCGCTTCGGGTCGTCCACCAGCTCGACGGCGCGGAGGATGGCGGTCAGCTCGGCGATGTTGTTGGTCCCCCGGCCGAGGTACTCGGAGAGCTCGCGCCGCCGGTGCGCTTCCACGACCACGACGCCGAGACCCGCGGGCCCGGGATTCCCTCGGCAGGCACCGTCGGCGTAGACCAACAG
>DAPKRP010001009.1:0-2898 GCA_031800515.1 Polyangiaceae bacterium LLY-WYZ-14_1
AGAGGGGTGTTATCTTCGTCTCGGGGTGCGGCAGCCCGCCGGTAGCCGCGCAGCGAAGACGTCCGTCGTCGCTGCGATACCGCAGGTCAGGATCACCGGTGAAAGGAACATATTGGCGTTTTTAGCTAAGGTTTTGCGACGCCCAGCCTACGGCTGGGCGACCCCAGAGGGCGAGCTCTACGTGCCCACCCGGCGCGAGCTGCTCGGGGAGTTCCTGCGCCGACTGGACGTGCGCCGCTCACGAGGGAACTGGCAGGTGCTCGCGACCTGGATGTTCACGATCGGCCTGGTCCCGTTCTTCGTGGCGTTCTTCGCTTTCCATTTCAGCTGGCCGCTGGTCGTCGCCGGCTTTTTCTACAGCATGGTGTTGATGGGTTCTTACGGCACCGTGTGGCTACACCGGTTCGGTACCCACGGCGCTTTTCGATTCAAGAGCAAGCTCTGGCGCTTCATCACCAAGAACCTTGTCATCCGAGTTTGCCCGGACGAGATCTACATCGTTAGCCACCACGTTCACCATGCGAAGTCGGATTTGCCCGGAGACCCTTACAACCCGAAGGCGGGCTGGCTCTACTGTTTCCTGGCGGACGCGAACCACCAGCCCATCGCGTCGGATCTTTCCCGCCGGGACTACGCGCGGGTCTGCCGGCTCCTGGAACGAGGAGGCGCCCCGCTCCATACCTACGAGGAGTACCTCCGGTGGGGCACAGCCGAGAAACCTTGGGCGACGGTCCTGAGCTTCCTCGGGAACTGGGCGTTCTGGTACGCGGCGTTCTACGTCATCGGCGGCCACGCCCTCGCGACGGCGCTGTTCGGGAGCGCCCTGGTCTGGGCCGTCGGCATTCGGACCTTCAACTACGGGGCCCACGGCGGCGGGAAAGACCTTCGGCGGGACGCGGTAGACTTTGGGAAAAGAGACCTGTCTATCAACGCCCTATGGCCCGGATTCGTCGCGGGGGAGTGGCACAACAACCACCATCTCTACCCGAACAGCGCGAGAAACGGGTTTCTCTGGTACCAGCTCGACCTCCCCTTCCTCTACATCCGTTTCCTCGCCGCCATCGGCGCGGTCAGCCACGTCCGCGACCACACCGAGGCGTTTTTCACCAGGCACTACCGGCCGTTCCGCGAGGCCCAAGCCCTTTCGGCGGACCGAGCCAACGCTCAGACGCAAGGGCCCGGCGGCGCCGCCAGGGCGCGTCCTCGAGAGAGACGAGCCGCGCGCACTTGACCTCCCGGAGCGCTACCGCGCGCTAGCAGCAGTCGAGGGCGCGGGCCGGCCGCCCCCCCCAAAGGGGGGATGGCGAGCCCCCGCTGCCTCTTGGTAGCGTCTCGCGCAAGGACATCAGGGGGTTGCAGGATGTTTGCTCGCCAGGGTTTCTCTCCCTTCCTCGCCGGCTTGTTCTTCGTCGTCGCCGAGGGCCTCTCGGGCTGCGGTGACGGTGGAGAAATCGAAGAGGCACCGGACCAGGATGGCGGACCAGGGGAGGTCGACGCGGGACCTGCCGTCGTCACGCTGACGGTGGTCCTCGAAGGCAGGGGCTCCGGGACGGTCGAGAGCGACGATGTCGACATCGTCGGCGGCGACCAGCTTCGGTGCGGCTTCGAGGAGGACGAGATCTGCTCGGTCCAGGTAGTCGAGGGCACCACGGTTCTTCTCGAGGCTCAGCCGACCCCCCCCTCTCGCTTCGGTAGCTTCGACTCCCCCGCCTGCGAGATCGACGACCAGGCGTGTTTGGCGAGAATCGGGACCGAAGATCTCGTCATCGAGGTCAGCTTTCTCCTGGGCGAGATCCAGCTCGACGTGACCGTCGACGGGGATGGCGACGGCACCGTGACGAGCGAGCCCGCGGGCATCGACTGCGGCGAGAATTGCGGAAGCCCATTCGACGAGGACGAGGACGTGACCCTGACGGCGAGCCCCGACGAGGCCTCGTCGGAGTTCCTCGGCTGGTCCGGGGACTGCGCGGACGCCGGGATGAACGCGACGTGCACCCTCGAGGGCGTCGACAGCGACCTCGATGTCGGTGCCGCCTTCGGTCTGCGGGCCTTCGAGACGACGGCGATGGTGCTCGGGGCGGGGGCCGGGTCGGTCGTCGAGGACACCTCGGGCATCGATTGTCCAGATGACACCTGCCAGGGCACGGCGACCTTCGGGGACCGCCTTCGCTTCGTGGCCACACCGGCGGCCAACGCCGTCGTCGCAAGCTGGGGGGGCGCCTGCGCGGGCACTCCGGCAGGCAACGCATGCAGCGTGACCGTCGAGGGGGATGTCGCGGTAACCGTCACCTTCGAGCTTCGCCGGTGGACGGTGACCGTCGACCCGACGGGCGGCACCGGCGACGGTACGGTGACGGGAACGCCGGGCTCGATCGATTGCTCGACCGACACCCCGGGGCCCGTCGGGACCTGCACCGCTTCGATCACCGATGGAGAGACGGTCATCCTTACCCCGACGGCGGTGGCCGCCACCTCGAGCTTCGAGGGCTGGACGGGGTGTGACCGGGAGGTGGCGGAGGCCTGCGAGGTCGACGTCACCTCGGCGCGGTCCGTCACGGCGAGCTTCGACCTGCTGCCGCGCGACCTGGTCGTGGCGACGGGTGGAACTGGGAGCGGCGAGGTCACGGTCACCCCGACCGGCGGAAGCGCCATCGCCTGCGCCGACCGCTGCACCGAGACCTTGCTCCATGGGACGGTGGTCACCCTGACCGCGGCGCCTAACGCTTCGACCTCCAGCTTTGACGGCTGGACCGGGGGCGGCTGCACCGGCACCGCGGCCTGCACTGTCACCATGGACGTTGCCCGGTCCGTCACGGCGACCTTCACCCTACTACCCAGGGATCTCGTGGTGAACGCGGTTGGGACGGGCAGCGGAACCGTCACCGTCACCCCGGCCGG
>DAPKRP010001010.1:0-1605 GCA_031800515.1 Polyangiaceae bacterium LLY-WYZ-14_1
GCATCCGCGACGGCCGCCTCCAACAGTTGGGCCCGGCGGGGCGGGGGGAGCGCGACGTAGGCCTCGACGAGGCCGGTGGCGGCGTCCGGGTGCCGATGGGCGGCGGCGAGGAACGCCCTCAGGTCATCCGCCGGCGGCGCGGTGGCGGCGGGTCGTCGGCGGTTCGGGCCGGTCGTCCTAGGTCGGTCCACGGCGAGGGGTCAGCGACGGAATTCCCGGATTTCTCCGGTATCTCCGGTCTAGCAGGAGCATCCCGGCAGGGGTACATGTGGAGCGGTCGCCGGGCGTCGATGCGCCGACCGGTCTTGACCCCTGGGCGGCAGCCCCGGCACCTTCCGGAAGCTCGCGGCCAAGGCCTGGGAAGGTCGATCGCGGGCGGACAGGAACGAACGGGTGGCGCAGAGAGACGAGGACGCGGCCTTCGTCGAAGAGTGGCGGGGCTTCGTGGTGGCGATCGCCCAGAAGCTTCGGGCCCAGCTCGACCTCCCGGTCGAGCTCGACGACCTGGTCGCTCTGGGCTTCGAGGGTCTGCTCGAAGCCCGGGGACGGTTCGATCCGACCCGGGGGGCGAAGTTCGGGACCTTCGCCCACTACCGGGTCCGGGGGGCGATGATCGACGGCGTCCGGAAGATGACCTACCTGTCGCCGAAGGCAGAGGCCCGCCGCCGGGCCGCCCTCGGGGCCGACGCCGTGCTTCAGGAACGGGCGTCGGTGGCCGAAGGCCTGCAGGCGAGTGGTGCCCCGGCCGGCGGTCGGGGACCCGCGCTCCAGGCCCTCGAAGGCGCCATCGGCGAGATCGTCACCGGCTTCGTCCTGTCCTCGGCCCTGAGCCCGGAGCTCTCCGAGGGGATCGACCCGGCGGCCTCGCCCGAGGAGCGGCTCCTGGACGCCTCCGACGCCGCGACCCTCCGGGAGGCGGTCTCGACCCTTCCCGACCGGGAACGGGCCCTCGTCGAGGGCTTCTACTTCGAGGGCCGCCGCTTCGACGAGATCGCCGCCGAGCTGGGCATCAGCAAATCCTGGGCGAGCCGCCTCCACCACAAGGCGATGGGGCGGCTGCGGGAGCTGCTCGCGGACCCGGACGCCGGCTGACCCCGCCGCCGCGTGATCACCCCTGTCGGTTGTTCGTCGCTCATCGAATCCCGCGTCGAACGCGGGTCGAGAGCAAGGCTTAGCCGGAGGGGGTCAGCTCGGTGACGATCCCGGCGTGGCCGGGAAAGGCCTCGAGCAGCGTCCGACGGTTACCGAGCTCGAAGTCGGCGAAGTCGAAGCCTGGGGCGACGGTACATCCGCAGAGCACCCAGCCCTCCCCCGGCACCGGTCGGGCCGCCTGCCAAACCCCAGCGGGCACGGTGGCGCTCGGCTCCCCCCGATCGAGGTCGTCAGTGAGGAGGTGGCGCATGTGCAACCGGGTGTCCGGGTCCAACAGGTGGAGCTCCAGGACGCCCCCGGCGTAGCGATGCCAGCCCTCGTCGCTACCGCGGACGACGTGCCAGGCAGAGAAGGTCCCCTCGGGAAGCAGATAGTAGATCCCGGTGCCGGCGCTCTTGGGCGCCCGGTCATCCCCCGCCTCGATCACCTGGACGGCGGACCGGTGGATCTCCC
>DAPKRP010001011.1:0-1911 GCA_031800515.1 Polyangiaceae bacterium LLY-WYZ-14_1
GCCGCCGAACCCCCTTCCGAGTCCGGGCGCCCCTCCCTTCCCTCCGGCGCCGTGATCGGCGGCCGCTACGCCGTCAGCGAGCGCGTCGGCGCCGGGGCCTTCGGCGAGGTCTACCGGGCCCAGGACACGGAGGTGGCCGGCCACGTCGTGGCCCTGAAGCTCCTGCATCAGGTCGCCGTGAGCGAGGAGGCCCGGGCCCAGGGACTTCGGGAGCTCCGCCTCATCGCGTCCGTGTTCCACCCATCGATCGTCCAGTTCAAGGACTTCGGCTGGCATGAGGGGCGGCTCTGGTTCGTGATGCCCTGGTACGAGGGCGAGACCCTCGAGGCCCGTATCGCCCGTTCGCCCCTGTCCCGCCGGGAGGCGCGCCGCATCTTCGAGCCCCTGGCCCGGGCCCTCGCCACCATGCACGAGGCGGGCATCCGCCATCAGGACGTCAAGCCGGACAACATCTTCCTCGCCCGGATCCGGGGCTTCGGGGGCCAGGAAGGAGACGGGATTCTGCCCGTGCTCCTCGACCTGGGGGTCGCGGCGACGGAGGCGGAGATGCTCCTCGCGGGAACCCCCACCTACTTCGCCCCGGAGGTCGCCCACCTCTACGCCTTTCTGCCAGAGCCGCCGGAGATCGGTCCGAAGGCGGACGTGTTCTCCCTGGCCCTGTCCCTGCGGAACGCCCTCGAGCCGGAGACCCAGGACGACGTCCCCGCCGGCGCCCTCGAGGCCTTCGTCAAGCGGCGGGCGACGAAGGGGCCGGCGCTGCCCCGGCGGCGAGAGCTCCGCTACCTGCGCCCGGTGCTGCGTCGCTGGCTCGCCGTCGAGCCCTCCGCCCGGCCCAGTGCCGAGGAGCTCGCCGAGGCCCTCGCCGTCCTGACCGAGCCCGAGGAACGCCGGGAGCGCCGGCGGCGCGTCCTTCGCTGGCTGGTCCCCCTGCTGCTCGGGCTCGGGGTGGCCTTCGGGGCGGGCGCCTACGCCCTGGACGCCCGGGCCAAGCTGAAGGAACGGGAAGCCCAGGAGGCGGCGGACCGGGCCCAGCTCTTCGAGCAGCGCTATCAGGAGGTGCGGGCTCGCTTCCAGCGGAAGGCGTTCACCGCCGACGAGCTGCTCCGGGAGCTCGCCGGCTCGGAGGCCCGGGGGGACGCCCTGGCCCAGGACCTCGACGAGACGCAGAAGAGCCTGCGCCGCAGCCGGGAGCGACGTCGGGAGCTCACCCGGGAGGTCTACGAGACGAACAAGCGCCTAGCGGACGTCCGGGGGGAGCTCGAGACCACCCAGGGCACCCTGGAAGAGACCCGGGGGAGCCTCGCCGAACGCGTGCGGGAGCTCGACGTCGCCCGGGAGCAGCTCGCCGCCCGAAGCGCCGAGCTCGCCAGCGCGACCCAGACCCTCGACGAGACGCGCAGCACCCTGGCAGAGGTCGAGGCGGCGCGGCAGGCCCTCGACGAGCAGCGACGCGCGCTCCAAGGCCAGCTCGCCGCGGCGGAAGAACAGGTCGCCGCCTTCGAGCAGCGGGTCGACGTCCTCGCCGGGGACAAGGATCGCCTGGAGGCCCGGGTCGCCGAGCTCGAGGCGGAGGCGGAACGGCTTCGGCGGCGCGGGGCGCGGGGGGCCCGACCGAGCGCTCCGGCGGGGACGGGGACGGCCGGCGACGTGTCCGATGGTGCTTCGGGGCCGCCGATGGATGCCGAGAGCCCGACGGGCGGGGACCCCGCCTCCGGCGCCGGGGCCCGCTGACCCGACCCCCGCGGGCGTCGCTAAGGATTCCTCAACACCCTCTTATTCGGCGTCCGCCTGGAGCCCCTCGAGGCGGCGTCCCAGGATCTGGAGGCGCCGCCGGATGGTCCACCGGGGCTCCGTCTCGTAGGCGGTGCGGACCAGGGGAAGGGCGTCGGGACCGACGATCTCTCGGATGGC
>DAPKRP010001012.1:0-2254 GCA_031800515.1 Polyangiaceae bacterium LLY-WYZ-14_1
GTGCCCGGCAGCTTGGGGTGGGGCTCGGCGGTCTTGGCGGCGATGGCGATGTTGGCGCCGTCCGCGGCCGCCCGTTTCGCTCGCGCTGGATCCCCGTCGACCGGGTCCGCTCCTCCCGTCGCCCGCCGTATCCCGCTGCTCCTCGGGGCGGCCCTCGGGCTCGGGCTGGTCGCGGGCCTCGGTCTGGGGGGCTGTGCCGAGGACGAGCTCGTCTGCGACGACACCGGTTGCTACCAGTGCGACGGGCTGGGCTGCCGTCCCGCGGATCCGGACGCTCCCGATTGTCTCACCGACCAGGACTGTCCCGACGGTGCGCTCTGTACCGTCGGGGGCTGCGTCGACGTCTGCACCAGCGACGACGATTGTCCGAACGGTTTGGTCTGCCGGGATGCGGGGGATGGTCGGCGGCTCTGCGTGGAGCCCGACGAGCCCGCGCCGGTCTGCGTCCGAAACGAAGACTGCCTGGCCTCCGGGGTGGAATGCCGGGACGGTCTCTGCGTGCCCTCGGACGTTTGTGATGGGGACGAGGGGTGCGCCGATGGCGAGGTCTGCCTCGACGGGCGCTGCCGGCCCTCGGAGGACCTCTGCCGCTTCAGCCGGGAGTGCGAGGCGGGCCGCCAGTGCGTCGACGGGCGCTGCGTGCCGGCCTGCACCGGCGACGACGACTGCGTCGAAGGGCTGGTCTGCGACTCGGCCACCGGCCTCTGCAGCCCGGCGCCGGAGCCGCCGGCGAACGCATGCCTTCGGGACGAGGACTGCGGCGAGGGAGAGGTGTGCACCGACACCCGCTGCGTCGACGGTTGCAGGCGGGACGCGGACTGCGGCGAAGGCCGGATCTGCACCGACACCCTGGTCTGCATCCCGGATACCTCCCGGGAGGTCTTCTGCGAGAACGATCGGGATTGCCGGGAGGGCAGCGCCTGCGTGGACGGGGTCTGCCGGATCCCCTGCGAGGACGCGGCCTTCTGCCAACGGGTCGCCACCGAGATCCGATTCTGTGTCGAGGGCTTCTGCGCGAGCCGCAACGAGGCGATGACGGACTGCGCTCGGGCCTCGGACTGCTCCGCGGGGGAGACCTGCATCGACGGCATCTGCAGCTAAGAGGGTGTCTCAACACAAGGACCGACGCGGTCCGGCGGTTGTGATCTCCAAGGGACGGGCTGCTACCTTGTCGGGGTGGCACGCGCGCCGCACCGGGCCGTTCTGGCCATGCTGCTCAGCGCCGGGGTGACCGGATGCGGCGGGGCGGCGGCGTCCCCGACGGCCCCGGCGGCGGCCCGTTCTCCAAGAGCGGATGGGGACGGGACGTCGGGTGGCTCCTCCCCTCGGGCCGGTTCGCCCATCGAGCTTCGCTGGTCCGACGTGACCTTCGAGGGCGCGGAAGACCGCGTCGATGCGGTTGCGGCGCTCGGTGAGACGGAGCGCACCCTGGTCCAGGGGGACGTCGCCGAACGCCGGGAAGGCCGCCACGGCGCACTGCCTCCCGTCGAGCGCGCCGCGGACCAGGCGGACCTCGGGCCAGACGCTTGGCCGAAGGTCGAAGTGGTCAACCAGACCCCCCACCGGCTCGTCGTCTGGTTCGCGGGCCCATGCCCCCGTACCGTCGGCCTCGCCCCCCGCCAGCGCTTCGAGGTGGAGGTCTGCGCCGGGGGCTACGACATCGCCGCCCAGCTCGACCACCCGGAGTTCCTGCCCTTCGTCGGCGAAGGCGACCAGGTGGATGACGGCTACCGCTACCGCCTGACCTTCTACGTCGTCTCCGAGCCGGGGCGACGAGGTCCCGGACGGCTGCGACGGCGGGGCGGGCGATGACCCCCCAACGCCCCGTCTCGAAGGGGCTCGGCGCCGCTCAACGCAGGTCGAGGGCGTAGACTCGGCCAGCCTCGCAGGTGACCTCGAGGGCGGACGCCTCTCGGCCGGGCGCCCGCGCCTCGACCCGGTGGGCTCCGGGCTCGAGGAAGAGGGGCGACAAGAAGGCCCCATCCGGCTCGTCGTCCCAGGCGACCTGGAGGTGGTCCGGGCTCAGGTCCTCGTCGGGCCGCAGGTGGATGGTGCAGGGCAGCGGACCCTCGACCAGCCCCCGGACCGCTCGTTCCAAGGCGCGGGCGATCCGCGTTTCGGTGCCCGTCGCCTCGACGGGGGCGCCCCGGGTCACCGCTCCTTCCGTCACCCGGACGACCCTGCCTCGAAGGCGGACCCGGCGCCGTCCCAGGCTCCGGGTCTCGGCGAAGACCAGGGCGGGGGCAGCCAGCGC
>DAPKRP010001013.1:0-4784 GCA_031800515.1 Polyangiaceae bacterium LLY-WYZ-14_1
GTCGGCGGGGACATCGTCGACGGGCGGGAAGATCTCGGACCCGCACGCGCGTCCGATCGACACGCAGCCAGCCCCACCGCCTGTGTCGCCGAGAAAATCGGCCTCACCCTCGGGGCACTCCTCTGGCCCACCCTCGGGATAGGGGTCGCAGGTCACCAGGCCGCCTTCAGAGTCGCTGCGCCAGCCTGAGGGGCACGTCCACGCGACTGGCGGCACGCCGTCATCGAGCCAGGGGATGTCCGGCGGCGCGATCGGCGGCACACCGTCGTCGAGCCAGGGAATGTCGGGAGGCGCGATGAGCGGGACGCCGTCCTCGAGCCAGGGGATGTCCGGGGGCATCGGAAACGGGTCGTCCGTGCCCGCGTCGCCGTCGGCTCGTACGCCGTCGTCGGAGCACGCCGAGAGCACGAATGCGATGGCAGCGACTACTACGCGTTCTCGAACGAAAAGCCCAGATCTCATCCCCCGTCCCCCCACCGGCACCGGCTCGATGCACGCTCTCACAAGACCTCGTCTCGGTCCACACTGCACGCACGCCGCGCGCACCTTATGCCGCAAGGTCAAGGCGTGCGGAGACGGTTACCGGTGTGCAGCGAGCCGCCGGCTGCTCCGCTACAGGTATTGATTGAAGTAGAAGTAGATGTTGGGGAAGGCACTCTGGCCGGAGAGGAGGCCCTGGCGGCCGGGGACGTCGGCGAGGGGCCAGGCGAGGTCGATGGCGACCACCCCGGGCTGGACGCCGCCGTATTCGACGTGCCAGCGGAAGCCGAGGCCGACGTCGGCCAGGCCGAAGAGCTCGGCGTCCCCGCGGGTGGGCTGGAACAGGCCGCCGCCTCCGGCGAAGAGGGCCACCTGGAGCTCCCGCACCCAGGCGAGGTGGAGGGCGTTCAGGGCCAGGTCGGTCAGCAGGGTGTAGCGAAGCTCGGCGATGCCGGCGAGACGACCCTCGCCGACGACGTCGCCGATCTGGTAGCCGCGCAGCCCGAACAGACCGCCGATCCGTTGCAGCTCGGTCTCGAGGGGGTCGCCGAAGGTCCACCCGGCCTCCCCGACCAGAAAGAGGGCGGTGCGATAGCCCAGGCCCAAGGTCACTCCGGCACGGCCGGTGAGCGCGCCGGTCCAGACGAGCTCTCCGTCGTCCCGCTGGACGCCTCCGACCCGCCCGCCGATGCTGGCGTTGACCCCTTGTCGGGGGTCGAACAGGAACACCCGCCGGTCGACCCCGGCACCGGCGTTGAGGCCGAAGCGCCAGCCCCCCTGCTCGGCACCGGCGAAGCCCTCTTCGAGCCGGGAGAGGTCGAGGCCGACGCTCGCGAAGCCGACCCGGGCGTTACCGTGCCGCTTCGGCCCGATGCCTCGGATGTAGCGGGCGACCCCTCCCTGGCTTCCCGGCTCGACGAACAGGGTCAGCTGCCAGATGGACTCGAGGTCGTAGAGGCGCCGGAGGGCGAAGGTGACGAAGCCCTGGACGGTCTGGTCCGCCGCGGAAAAGCTCAGGCCAAAGCTCTGCAGGAGCGGCGGGCGAAGGGGCCAGCTGGTCGCGTCGTCGTCCCGGGGATGGCCGCCGGTGAGCTCCGGATCTTGCTCGGCGTGACCCTCGGGATCGATGACGACCCGGTCCACCGGCGCAGGGGTCGAGAGGGTGACCCGCCCCCGATGCCCGGGGGCCCGAAAGACGGCCCGGGCCGCGTTCCCCTCCTGGTCCGTGAGGCGCACCGCCACCGGCTCGGGAGACGGATCCCCATCCCGAAGCACCTCGACCTCGTGCCGGTAGCCTCCCGCCGGAAGCGCCTCGCTCTCTACCGCGCCGAGGCGGTAGTTGACCGGCCGGGGGCGCAGCCAGGCATCCAAAGCCTCCCCGGAGGCCGGGGAGAGCGCGGACAGAACCCCCCGCACCGGTCGCTCCCCCCGGGCCACCGCCGCGACGAAGCGCCCGTAGGCCTGCCCGCCGGCGCGCTCCCCGCCGGCCCCCCCGGCTCCGCCATCGGCGCTGGGAGCGGCCGGGACGGCCCCCTCCCCCGCGGCGGGGACGTCCTGGGGCTCATCCCGTGGAGGGACGCCTGGGCTCTCCTCCCGAGCGTCCGCTTCCATTCCCAGACGCACGTCCCCGAGCAGCTTCCGCGCCCGGGGGCGGGGATGGCGGGCTTGGTCCGGATCCTCCCGGAAGGGGTCCGCACCGGTTCCCTGGTCGAAGTAGACGTCCAGAAAGGGCACCTGCCGGGCATAGAGCAGGTTGTCCACGCTCGGGTGAAAGGCGGCGAAGGAGAGCAGCTCCTGTGGGCTCTTCGCGGATCCCTCCCGCCGGGCCTGATCCAGGTCGGCGAGCACCTGGGCCCGGAGGTCGGCGACCCATGCCCGATCCCCAAGCGCCTCCACCCGGTCGACCTCCGGCGCCACCGCCTGACGGAAGACCGCCCGACGAAACCGCCGCTCGTGGAACGCCCGCACCACGTCGAAGGGGAACACCTGGAAGATGCGGTCGGAGACCAGCACGACCCCCGGGGCGGTGGCGGCGAGCTCGGTTCGGGAAGGAAACACGAGCACGTCGACCCGCCCGGGGACCCGCTCGCCCACCGCGGTGAGGGTCGCGGGCACCCCGCCCAACGCCTCTTCGAGGAGCCCGACCTGGTCGATGGCCACCAGGTCGTCCAGGGCGTCGAGGCCTCGGGCATCGGGAGGCGGCGGGTCGTAGAAGCCATCGGCGCTGTAGACCCGGAGCACGGTCGGTCCGACCCGGCGCTGCCGCTCTCGAAAACGGGGTGCCACCGCGACGGGCGCGTAGGCGCCTCGCACCCGGCAGGGTCGACCGGGGCGACAGCGGGTCCCGCCGACCAACAGCTCGAAAGCGCCGGGCCCATCGACGACGACCTCGTGGACGGCGACGAAGCGATGATGCCCTGCCTCGTCCACCAGGATCGGATACCAGGGGCTCAGGAGGTAACGGGCGTCGTCGACCCCGCCGAGCCGGCCGAAGCGTTCCGGTAGCGTGAGCTGGCCCCGAAGCCGCACCGTCACCTCCCCGGCGCCCGCCGGAAGCGGGACCAGGAGGTCGCTGCCGGCGACGTCCGAGGAATCCGGCACGGGTCGTTCTTCGACGCGGTGGGTGACGTCGATCCCGGCGACCTCGACGGAGATCAGGCGGGCAGCGCCCCGGTCCGCCTCCCCGGGGAAGACCCATCGCCAGTTCCGCTCGTCCACCGCCGAGGGCACCGTCTCGATCCGGGTCGCCGGCCACCAGAGGCGCGCCCTCGTCGCGCCGGGCGGCCGTCGCAGGCGCAGGTCCAGGACGAAGCGAAGAGAACGGCGACTCGGATCGTCGAAGCGGGCATGCACCCGATAGGCGAGGGGCGCTGGTCCCGAAGCCGCGAAACGCGTCGCGGCGGGGATCGCCGTGGGGGGCTCCTGCCCCCGGGCCCGGGGGGCGACGCCGGCGGCGAGGACGCAGCCGATGAACACGCCGACCCGCATCATCGCGCGGAGGCGCGGTTCGGACGGAGGGACGACACCCCGCGCCCATCCCCCGAGACGGTGATCGGACCGGGTGGCCCGGGTCGCCGAGAGGCGGGCATCGCATTGCGCCGGAGAGGGGGGCCGCGTAGCTTGAACCACGCCGGCGCTGAGCCGGCCTGCGACGATGTGGCCCATGGTCCCCGGTCTCGACCCCCGTTTGGTGGGGGCGGTCATTCTTGCGGGGACGGTCGGCACGGTGGCTCTCCGGGTGGCGGCTGCCTGGTCGACGAAGCGCCGAGCCGCACGGACCGCCGCCCTGTTGAAACGGACGACAGACCACGGTTGACGGTTGGGCCGTTGGATTCAGGCGGTCGGTGACGCCGACCCGCGCCGACGACCGGGGCCGCCATCACCTTGAAACCGCGCTGCCATGGGCGGCGCTCCGCGACGGCCCCAGACCCCCACGAGGCACCTCGGAGAACCACGCGATGGCACGACTCATCGGGTACATGGCGAATCGGGTGGACGGGCTTCTCCCAGCCCTCCACCAGGAACGGGAGGTGGTCGCGCCGCCGTCGGCGGAGGCCGCCGCGGGCTGGGGCATCGGCTTCTACCAGGGCGACGAGGTCCTGCATCGAAAACGACCCCGGCTCGATACGAACGGGTTCGATTGGGAGGACGTCGCCGGGAACGTCAAGTCCGACTGCGTGGTGATCCACTGGCGTCGCCCGACGGTCGGCAGCTTCCGGGCGGACAACACCCACCCGTTTCGAATGCGGAGCTGGGTCTTCGCCCACAACGGCACCCTGGAACGCTTCGACGCGGTTCGAGAACGCTTGCTGGAGTCGATCCCGGACTTCCTGCAGCGGAACATCCGGGGGGACACGGACAGCGAGCTCGTCTTTCACGTGATGCTCTCGTTCCTCCACGACGCGGGTCAGCTGGACAACGTCGATGCGGACCCGAAGACGGTCCTCGCGGCCATCCGCTCCACCGTGTCTCTCGTCGACCGGTTGTCGGAAGAAGTGAAGGCCCCGGTCCCCACCTTGAACAGCGTGTTGACCAACGGTCGGAGCCTCTTCGCCCTCCGCCGGGGCGGGCCCCTGATGGTGACGGAGCGCCAGGGGATCCACGACCACTCCGCCCCCGCCGGCACCGCGGCGGCGGCGAGCCCGGCGGGTCTCCGCTACGTCATGGTGGCGAGCGACGGTCGGGAGGTGCCCCGGGGCTGGCGAGAGGTTCAGGAGGGAACCGTCCTCGTGGTCAACCACGACCTCGAGGTCTCGTCGTCGAGCCTGTGAGCGGGTCCCGAGGGGCCCCACCGCCCCGCCCCC
>DAPKRP010001014.1:0-12634 GCA_031800515.1 Polyangiaceae bacterium LLY-WYZ-14_1
CCTCGACCCGGCGCCCCCTGCCCCCGGAGGAGCTCCTCGGGCCGAGGTCGGCGACCCGGGCCTCCGCCTCCTGGCGCTGGCGCGGCGCGGAGGGCTCGGCGACCCCCGGTCCCCATCGGCAGAGGCCGGCCCGACCCTCGACCAGCGATCCGTCGACCTGCCGGAGGGTCCGAGCGATCGTCGGGTCGCCCAGGCCGTGGCTGCTCGCCGGAGCGCCTTCCAGCGCTGCTACGCCATGCGGACCCAGGGCCTCCGCACCCCACCCCGGGTCGCCTACGAGGTCACCCTCCGCCTCGACCGGGAGGGTGCGGTGCGCGGGGTCGACCTGCGCCGCCGGCGCGGCGACCTGCCGCGGCTGCCCGAATGCGTGCGCGCCGTCGCCGCGGATCTCGACCTCTCGGGCGCCTACGGGACCGAGGCGAGGGTGCGGTTTCCCCTGATCTTCGCCCCCGGCACCTGACAGGGTCGCTCCGGGGCCGGCGGCTGATAGGGTCCGCGCCATGCCGCGGCCCGCGCCCCGTCATGCCAACCGACCGATCGGGCTTCTGGGGCTCGCGCTGCTCACCGGATGCGGCGGGGGCCTACCACCGAGATTCGTCGTCGAGCGGGACCTCGACGGCTACGCCTACCGCCGGTACCAGCAGGTCCTCGACGTCGAGGTGCCCATCGAGGGCAACCCGGCGGCTGCCCACACCGCGACCTACGTCCGGCGGCCGGGGGACGGCGGGGGCGATAGCACCTACCCGCCCGACCGCATCGCGGTCGCCATCGCCATGGTCACCCGCTACGCCCGGGCCGAGGCCGTCGCCGCCGAGGTGAAGGACGCCCTCGACGGCCTCTCCTCCTACGAGGTCCGGGTCGTCGAGCGGGAAGGGGCCTGGATGCACGCCCTCGAGGGCGCCGGGGGCGACCGATGGCTGCTCTGGGTCAGCGGACGGCACCTGGTGAAGCTGCGGGCGCCGGACGGGGCGCCCCGCGTCCCCGGGGCTCTGGTCTCCGCCTACCTCCAGCCCTACCCGAGCGACCTCGACCGCCACGGCCGGGCCCGGCCTGACACGGCGAGCGCCGGCCTCTCCCGACGCCAGCGGGTGGACCGGGAGAGCGAGGAGGACCTTCCCGCCCGGCTTCGAGAAGACGGCGGATCGACGACCGGGGCGGATGCGCCGGAGGACGACGACGACGGATGAACGACCAGGCGAAGCCCATCCAGACCGAAGGGGAGCGCCGGCTCCTCGCCCGGCTCCGGCCCGAGCTCTCGGGTCTCGACCCCTACCGGGTCCCGGCGGATCCCCCGGCGGTGAAGCTCGACGCGAACGAGAGCCCCTGGCCGCTGCCTCCGGAGGCCCGCCGCCGGATCGCCGAGGTGCTCGCCGACCTGCCCTACCACCGCTATCCCGACGGCCGCGCCACCCGGCTCCGGGCGCGGATCGCCGAGGCGGAGGAGGCCGACCCGGAGGAGCTGGTGCTCGGGGTGGGCTCGGACGAGGTCATCGCGCTCCTTCTCTCCGCCTTTCGACAGGCCCCCTTCGGTCGAGCCCGCCCCGCCGTCGCCTTCCCGACGCCGACCTTCGTGATGTACGCCGTGACCGCCCGGATGCAGGGCATCACGCCGGTGCCCATCCCCCTCGACCCAGAGGCGGACTTCCAGCTGGATACGAACGCCGCCGTCGCCGCGGTACGCGCCGCCGACGCGTCTCTTCTGTTTCTCGCCAGCCCGAACAACCCCACCGGACCGGCCTTCCCGGACGAGCAGGTCCTCGACCTCGCCAGGGCGCTTCCGGACGTCCTGGTCGTCCTGGACGAAGCCTACGCCGCCTTCGCCGGACGTCCCTCGACCCCGGGACGGGGGCTCTTCGGCCAGGTCCCGAACCTCGGCCTCCTGGGCACCCTGTCGAAACGAGGCCTGGCCGGGGCCCGCATCGGCTGGGCGCGCCTCCCCCGCCCGCTGGCCCGGGCGGTCGACGGGGTGCGCCAGCCCTTCGACCTCAACGCGCCCGGCCAGGCCCTGGGGGAGCTCGCCCTCGGGGAGCTCGCCCCCATCCTCGACGATCACGTCGCCAAGATCGTCGCCGAGCGGGACCGGCTCGCCGCCGCCCTCCCCGGGATGCCGGGGGTCGAGCGGGTCTACCCCTCGGAGGGAAACTTCCTCTTTCTGCGGGTGGGGGACGCGGAGACGCTCACCGACCGGTGCGCCACCCGAGGGATCGCCATCCGGCGTTTCACCCGGGATCCCTCCATCGCCAGGCGGTATGTCCGCGTCACCGTCGGCACGCCGCAGGAAAACGACGCCTTCCTGGCCGCCGCCGCCGAGGGCGACCCGGCCTCCCCTCCGGGCGATTGACTGACATGTCAGTCTAGTCTATCTCGTCCGCCTTCATGGCTTCTCATCGGCAGGGCGCAGCGTTCCTCCGGGTCGAAGGCGTGCTGGTTCGACGTCCGGGCTGGGCGGCCGCCGCCTGGCTGGCGGGCAACGCGCAGGAGGTCGGCGAGCGGCTTGCCCGGGTTGGCAACGTCCTCGCCAGCCTGCCCTTTCAGAACGGTCCCCTCGGGGATGCCCGCCTCGCCGCCCGGGTGACCTGGATGGGGCTCCGGGGGATGAGCGAGGACCGGCTCGTCGTGCTCGGCGAGGAATACGCCGAGCGCTTTCTGATCCCCAACCTCACGGATTCGGGCCGGCGGCTCTTGTCCGCGGCCCGAGGGCGGGGCCTCCGGCCGGTGCTCGTGGGCACCGGGATCGAGGCGGTCCTGCGACCCCTGGCGACCCACCTCGGGGTGCCGGACCTGCTCGCCAACCGCCTCGAGCTCCGGGACGGCCGGGTCACCGGTCGACTCCTCGACCCGGTGCTGGCCGGGGCGGCCCTCGTCGACGGCGCCCGCCGCCTCGCGGAAGAGCTCGACGTCGACCTCGCGGGGAGCGCTGGCTATGGCGCCACCGGGGACGATGGGCTTCTCCTCGGGGCGGTCGGTCTCCCCTGCGCCGTCCGGCCCGACCGACGGCTTCGGCAGGTCGCCCGGGACCTCGCCTGGCCGGTGGTGGAGGAATGACCCCGCCCCCGCCGACGACCCCAGACGACGAAAGGCACCCGAGCGCCGGATCCGGGATCCGGGAGACCCTCGCGGGGCGCCACCTGCTCGTCACCGGGGTGACCGGTTTTCTCGGTAAGGTCCTGGTCGCCTTTCTGCTGGACCGGGTGCCGGAGCTCGGACGCATCATCGTCGTCGTCCGAGGCCGGGGTCGCCAGGACCCCAACGCCCGCCTTCGCCGGATCCTGGCCACCTCCCCCGCCTTTCGGCCCCTCCGAGAGCGGCACGGGGACGGGCTCCCCGGCTGGATCGATGCCCGCCTCGAAGTGGTGGCTGGAGACGTCGCCGAGCCGCTCCTCGGCCTCGACCCGTCGACCCGGCGGCGGCTTCGGGGGAGCCTGGACGCCGTCGTCCACGTCGCCGGGCTGACCGACTTCGACCCGGACCCCCGGCAGGCCCTCCGCACGAACGTCCTCGGCACCCAGCACGCTGCGGACGCCGCCGCCGAGCTCGCCGGCGGGCGTCTCCTCCACGTGTCGACGGCCTTCGTCGTGGGCCGAGCGGAGGGCTTGGTACCCGAGACCCTGACCCCCGGCCGTGCGCCGACGGGCGCCACCTTCGACGTCGAGGAAGAGCTCGCCGACCTGGCGGCGCTCTGCCGACGTCACGAGCTGCCCTCGGCGCGGCTTCGGGAGGCCCGGGCCCGGGCGGCGGCCCTCGGCTGGCCGAACGTCTACACCTATACGAAAGCCCTCGCCGAGCATCGCCTGGCCGTCCGCCGGGACCTCGACCCGGTGATCGCTCGACCCACCATCGTCGAGTGCGCCCGACACTTTCCCCTGCCGGGCTGGGTGGAGGGGATCAACACCTCGGCCCCGATCCTCTGGCTGCTCTCCGGTTGGCTTCGGGCGTTGCCCTCCGCCGACCGGATCCACTTCGACGTCGTGCCCGTCGACGACGTGGTCCGCGGCCTGGTGTCCTTGCTCGCCGCTCAGCTCCGGGAAGAGGCACCGAGGGTCGCCCATCTGGGCACCTCCGCCTCGAACCCTCTGCGCTTCGACCGGGCCCTCGACCTGACCGGCCTTGCGGCCCGGCGCCTCGTCGATGCCCCGGAACGTCGGGGGGCCGCCCGCCTCGCCCGGGCGGTCATGCGGCGCCTCGACGCCGTCCCCCGTCCCTACGACCGGGCGTCCTATGGCCTGCCGCTGGTCCGGCGCGTCGCCCGGGGGCTGCGGCGCACCCTCGACGAGCTCGAGCCCCAGGAGATCCTGCCCCCCGCCTGGTACCGGAGGGTCGGGGCCGACCTCGAGGCGCGGCGAAAAGCCTGGGCCCGGGAGTGTCGGGACATCGACCGGTTGATCGGCCGGGTAGAGGAGATCCTCCGAGCCTACCGGCCCTTCACCCACGACCACGACTGGGTGTTCCGCACCGACGCGGTCCGAGCGCTGACGGATCGCCTGTCCCCGGAGGACGCCGCCACCTTCGGCTTCCGGGTCGACGACCTGGATTGGCGCAGCTACTGGCTCGACGTCCAGTTCCCGGGGGTGGCTCGCTGGAGCTGGCCTCTTCTCGAAGGGCGCCGGGCGCCCGTCGACCCGGAGCCGGATTGGTTCCGGGCTTCCTCGGAGACGCGGAGGACGCCGGCACCCCCCTCCCGTCGCCTTCCCGGGGAGGCGGCGGAATGACCGAGGCGGAAGGCCCGACCGTCACCCTGGTGACCGGCGGGACCGGTTACCTGGGCTCCTATGCCGTCGACACCATGCTCCGGCACCACCCGGACGCTCGCCTGGTGCTGCTCGTGCGGGGTCGGAGCCAGGAAGAGGCGACGGACAAGCTCTGGAAGGCCCTCCAGCTTCACCGGGACGCCCGGTCCTTTCGGGAGGACGCCCTTCCCCGCATCGAGCTCGTGCTCGGGGACGTCACCGCGCCGAGCCTCGGCCTGGACCTCGCCACCGTGGACCGGCTGGCCCGCTCCGTGGATGGCGTCCTGCACATCGCCGCGAGCCTCAATCGGAAGAGCGAGCGCGCCTGCATGAACGTGAATCTGCGGGGGACCCTCGGGGTCCTCCGTCTGACCCGGGAGCTCCGGAGAGCCCGGGGCGCGCTCCGCCGATTCACCTTCGTGTCCACCAACGCCGTCGCCGGAGAGCGGGACCGGGAGCACGTCCAGGAGGACGAGGCCATCGACTGGAACCGTCGCCAGTACGATCCTTACGCCCGAACGAAGGCCTTCGGCGAGCACATGGTGCGGGAGCTGCTCCCGGACGTCCCCTTCGTCATCTGTCGGCCCTCGATCGTCCTGGGGGATCGGCGGCACCCGCGGACCACCCAGTTCGACATGGTTCGGGCCATGAGCTGGCTCGCCGACCTGCCGGTGCTGCCGGTCCGCCCGGAGGCCCGGGTGGACATCGTCAACGCCGACTGGGTCGGGCGGGCGCTGGCCGAGCTTCACCTGGCGCCGAGCCTCGACCACGACTGCTACCACCTGACCGCCGGCAGCACCGCCCCGACGGTCCGGGAGCTCGCCGAGTCCGTCTCCGGAGCCCTCGGTCGTCGTCCCGCGCCCTTCGCCCCCGCCCTCGACGCCGGCTTCGAAGCGGCGATCGACGGCATGAACGCGCTTCCGGGCCGCTCCGCGCTCACCTACGTCGGGTCCCTCCTGAAGGTCTTCTGGCCCTACGTCACCTACGACACGGTCTTCGACCACCGACGGGCGGTGGCGGCCCTGGGGGAGGCGCCCGCGCGTTTTCCGGACTACGGCGGCCCCTTCGTCCGCTGGTGTCGGGAGCAGGGCTTCCGCTACCCCTACCAGGAGCGCTGGCGATGACGGGGGACGGCGACCTCGGCCCGTCCCGGGAGGCGAGCTGGCTCGGCCAGGCCGTCCGCAGGCTCCGGGATGGCCTCGACGCGGATCGGGCCCTCCAGGGCACGATGGCGGGGTTCATCGAGGCCGCGCGCTCCCGCTACGCCCTCGACCCGGGGGCGACCTGGCGCCCCGGGGAGCCCCTCGAGCTGCTCTTCGCCGGCTACAGCGGGTCCCGGAACACCGGCGCCGATGTCCGGGTCGAGGAGATGCTCCGGCAGTTCCGCCATCTCCTCGGGGACGACCACGCTACCCTCTCCGTTCTGACCATCGACCCGGCGCTCACCGCCGGCTACTTCCCGGCGGTCCGGCAGATCCACCTCCCCCAGGTCTATCCCCGGTTCCTCTACGAGACGGTGCACCGGCACCACGGGGTGGTCGCCTGCGAGGGGTCGATGTTCAAATCGAAGTTCGCCAACGCCCTGTCGACCCTGATGGTCGGCGCGCTGGGCCTGGCGGCGGCGGAGGGGAAGCCCGCCATCGCCTACGGCGGCGAGGCGGGGGCGATGGACCCGAGCCTCGAGGCGCTGGTCCGCCGGTACCTGCGGGAGGGCACCTTCGTCGTCACCCGGAACGAGCAGTCCCGGGCGGTCCTGCGCCGGCTCGGGGTCGAAAGCCGGGCGGGGACGGACACGGCGTGGACCTTCGACCCGGCGCCGCCGGAGGTCGGCCGGGACCTCCTTCGCCGAGCCGGCTGGGACGGCACCACCCCCGTCCTGGCCGTCTGCCCGATCAACGCCTTCTGGTGGCCGGTCCGCCCGGACGTGCTCCGGGGCGCCTTCCGGGCGCTTGCCGGGGGGCGCCTCGGCGACGATGAAAGCCACTACAAGTCGATCTACTTCCACGCGGACACGCCGGAGATCCGGCAGAAGCAGTCCCGCTACGTCGACGCCCTGGCGGAGGCCGTCCGTCGGACGACCCGCCGGCATCGGGTCTTTCCGATCCTGATCGGCATGGAACAGCTCGACCGCCGCGCCTGCGATGCGCTCGCCAGTGCCCTCGGGACGCCGGAGATGCCCCGCTTCGTCTCCGACGAGCACGACATGTACACGATGGTCAGCGTCGTCCGGCAGGCCCGGGCCCTGGTCTCGAGCCGCTACCACGCCCTCGTCTGCTCCATGCCGGCGCTGGTGCCGAGCGTCGGGGTGACCATGGACGAGCGCATTCGGAACCTGATGGCGGACCGAGGGACCCCCGAGCTCGCCCTGGAGGTGGACGACCCGGAGCTCGCCGATCGCCTGACGGCAGCCATCGACGGGCTGCTCCGGGACGGGGATGCCCTGGGCACTGGCATCGGGCGCACCGTGGCTCGGAATCTCCTCCGGATGGGGGGCATGGGGCAGGCGGTGGTCGATCACCTGAGGGACCGGCTTCCCGAACTGCCCCTGCGAGCCGAGCTCGGCGGGGCCGGCGACCCCTGGGCGCACCTGCCCCCGCTGCCGCCGCTGGTCGCGTCCCTGGCGGAGCGTTTCGCCTCCGAGGCCCATCTCGGGGCGGAGCCCGCCTCCGGCGCCGACGGGGAATGGGGCGGCGGCGACGTCGATGGCGTCGCGCCGGAAGGTGCGCCGGGGGAGCCCGACGGCACCGCTTCGATGGGGCGGGCGAGGCAGGCATGACCGAGACGACGACGAGCACGACCACGAAGCCGCCGGCGACTCCCGCGGCCCCGCGGTCGACGGACGAGGCCTCCGGGGCCGACCGGGCGCCGACCGCCCGCTTCGTCGACGCGATCTTCCATCACGTCCACGGCGCCCCGGAAGGCGCGCTCCTGGTCGAGATGGACGGCCCCCGGAAGGTCCCGACGTCGAATCGGGCGCTGGCGGAGATGATCGCCCGGGCCCGGGGAACCCTTCGGGCCCAGGGGGTGGCGCCGGGGGACCGGGTCGTCCTCCTCGCCCCGAACGCGACCCGCTGGGCCGCCGCCGACCTCGCCATCCTGGCCGAGGGCGCGGTCTGCGTGCCGATGTACGCCCGGCAGGCGGCGGACGAGCTGGCGGTGATGATGCGGGACGCGGAGCCCCGGCTCGTCCTGGTCGCCGACGCCGAGCTCGCCGTCGCGGTGCAGGGAGCCTGGCCCGAGGCGCCCCCGGTGCTGAACTTCGACGCCCTCTTCGCCGGGGACCCCGTCGACGACGATCGCCCCCGGCCCCTGTCCCCGGAGGCACCGGTCACCATCATCTACACCTCCGGCACGAGCGGTCTGCCGAAGGGGGTGGTCCTGACCGCCGGGAACGTCGACATGATGCTCGAGGTCACCCGGGGGGCTCTCGAGGGATTGATGGCGGACCGGCCCGGCGCCCGGCGTCCGACCCACGCGCCGGACGTCGTCTTCCATTATCTGCCCTTCTGCTTCGCCGGCTCCCGGGTCGTCCTCTGGACCTGCCTCTACCGGGGCAACCCGATCCACGTCTCGACGGACCTCGAGCGCATCCGGGAAGAGCTCCCCGCCGTCCGCCCGCACTACTTCCTGAACGTCCCCACCCTGCTCGAGCGGATCCGAAACGGGGTCGAGGCCCGCCTCGCCGGTCAGCCGGCGCCGGTTCGGGCGCTCTACGCCGCCGGCCGGGAGGCCTACGGGCGCCTCGCCCAGGGAGGGGGGTCCCTCCGGGACCGGGCGGTCTTCGCCCTCTGCCAGGCGGTGGTGCTCCGGAAGATCAAAGCCCAGGTCGGCCCGGAGCTCGTCGGGCTGATCTGCGGGTCCGCCCCCCTCGGGGAAGAGACCCAGCGCTGGTTCGAGATGATCGGCGTGCCCGTCTATCAGGTCTATGGGCTCACCGAGACCACGGCGATCGTCACCATCGACCGCCCCCGGGAGGCGGTTCCCGGCCGGGTCGGCTTCCCCATCGACGGCTGCGAGGTCCGGCTCGCCGGCGAAGAGGACGAGCTCCAGTGCCGGGGACCGAACGTCTTTCCCGGCTACTGGCGGAACGAGGCAGCGACCCGAGAGACCTTCACCGACGATGGCTGGTTCCGCACCGGAGACGCCGCGGAGATCGGCGACGACGGCAACATTCGGATCGTCGGCCGGACGAAGAACATCCTGGTCCTTTCGTCCGGCCACAACGTCCCGCCGGAGCCCCTCGAGCAGCGACTCCTCGAAGCCCTGCCGGGCGCCGAGCACGTCGTGCTCTTCGGCCATGGTCGCCCCCACCTCGTCGCCATCGTGACCGGTGACGGGGTCGACGAAGGGGCGGTCGGGCCCGCCGTCGACGCCCTGAACGCGACCCTTCCCCACTACCGCCGCATCCGGGGATTCCGGGTCCGCGCCGAGACGCTGACCCCGGAGAGCGGTCTGGTCACCGCCAACTTGAAGCTGCGACGACGGGCCCTGGAGCAGCACTTCGCCCCGGTCCTCGAGGAGATCTACCGGTCGTGAGGAGCGGGCCCCCCTCCGGGCCCGGGGCCGCCGGGGACGCCGGCCGGGAGCGCCTCGGCCGGCTCCTGCTGGGCGGGCTGGACCTCGGCAGCCGACTCCGGGAGGCGGTCACCCCACCCCCGGCGGCCGACCTCGACGGCTGGCTCGCCCGGGCGGAAGCCGCCCCCCAGCGCGCCTTCCTCGGGCGCTGCCTGCGCTGGGCCCACCGGGGGACCACCCTCGAGGTCGTTCTCGACCGGTCGCCGGCGAACGAGATCGGCACGGAGATGCTCGGGGAGCTCGAGCGGCTGGCCGCCTACCTCGAGGCGGGGGCGGGGGGCGCCCGAGCGCTCATCCTGGAGAGCGCCGTCCCCCGGGGCTTCAGCGCCGGCGCCGACCTCCGGGAGCTCTACGGGAAGCTCCAGGATCGACGAGCCCGGGGGGTGTCGCTCCTCGCCCAGGCCCGGGAGCTTCGCCGCTTCGTCGACCGTATCCACCGGGTGATGGACACCCTGGACCGGGTCCCCCTGCCCACGGTGGCGGCCCTGCACGGGGTCGTGATGGGTGGCGGCCTCGAGCTCGCCCTGACCTGCGACGTGCTCGTCGCCGACCGCTCCGCCCGCTTCGCCTTTCCCGAGCTCCGTCTGGGGCTCGTGCCGGGCTTCGGCGGCCTGCCCCGGCTCCGCCGGGACGTGGGGAACGGCGTGGTTCGAGACCTGTTGCTCTCCGGTCGCAGCATCCGGGCGGCCCGGGCCCAGGAGCTCGGGCTGGTGAGCCAGCTGGTCGGCCGGGGGGAGGCGCCGGCGGTCGCGCGCGCCCTCGCCGTTCAGGCCGCCCGCTTCGACCGCCGGACCGTCGCCCAGGGAAAGCGGTTCGCCAAGCCCTGGCCCCGCCGAGACCTCGCCCGGGAGCGCGCCCTCTTCACCCGGATGTTCACCTCTCCGGTGCTCGAAGGGGCGCTCCGGGACTTCGTCACCTCTACCGACCCCATGCCCTATCTGCCGCCCCGATGACCGCTTCCGACCCCCCGGCGACCGACCGCCGTCCGCCGACCGAGCTCGAGACGGAGCTCATCGCCCTCGCCGCCCGCCGCTTCCGACGGGACCCGGCCTCCCTCGCCCCGGAAGACGACCTCTTCGAGACCCTCGGCATCGACTCCTTCCAGGCGATGGAGCTTCTGACGGAGCTCGAGGAGACCTACGGGGTCGAGGTGCCCGACTACGAGGTCCAGCGGGTGCGCAGCTTCGCCGAGCTTGCCGAGGTCGTCGGGAGGCGTCGGTGACGACCGGCGGCCCTCCGGAAGGGCGGGGGCTTGGCGGCGACGAAGGAGGGAGCCGCAACCGCCGCTTCGGCCCGACCCCCTTGGACCGGTTGGCGGCGATGGTGCCGGCCCGGACCCGCCGGGAGCGAGGCGCCCTCGGGCTGCCGACGGGCCCCTACTCGGACCTCGGCGGGCTCCTCGGAGATGCCCTGGTCCAGTTCAAACGGGAGACGGCCCTCGTCGAGACGCGGCGGAAGGCGGTCGTCCGGGAGCTCACCTACCGGGAGCTGCGGGCGGAGGCGTTCACCATCGCCCGGCAGCTCGAGGCCTGGGGGGTCGGTGCGGGGAGCCGGGTGGCCATCCTCCTCGGCAATCAACCCCGATGGTTGGCCAGCGGGCTGGCGGTCTTCCACCGGGGCGGGGTGCTGGTCCCCCTGGACGTCAAGCTCGAGCCAGAGGACCAGGCCGCCCTCCTCCGCCACGCCCGGCCGGAGGTCCTGGTCACCGACGCCCCGACCCTGCGAGAGCTTCGCCCTCACCTCGTGAACGGCACCCGGGTGCCGAAGGTGCTGGTCGGGGACCTGCCCCGGCCCCCGGGTGAAACGGACGAGCCCGAGACCCTCGGCAGCCCCGCCGCCGCGACCGTGACGCGCTTCGAGGACCTCGTCCCCTGGACGCCGGACGCCCCGCCGCCGGCCCGGGTGCCCCGGCGCCGGAAGGACGACGCCACCATCGTCTACTCGTCCGGGACCGGCGGCCGACCGAAGGGCTGCCGCCTCACCCACGACAACTACCTGGCGCAGTACGACGCCCTCCGGCTGCGCTTTCCGCTCCTGACCGGGGACCGCTACTTCTCGGTCCTGCCGACGAATCACGCCATCGACTTCATGTGCGGCTTCGTCGGGGCCCTCGCCGGGGGGGCCACCGTCGTCCATCAGCGGAGCCTCCGCCCGGAGTTCCTCGCCTGGACGATGCGCCACTGCCGGGTGACCCACATGGCGGTGGTACCCCTCCTGCTGGAAGCCCTCGCCCGGCGGATCGACGAGGGGCTCGCCGCCCGCCCCCCGCTGGCCCAGGGGGTGGTCGGCATCTTGGAGACGCTCAACGCGGAGCTCACCCAGCGCCGGCCGAACCCGGCCGTATCCCGAGCGCTCCTCCGCCCGATCCACCAGGCCTTCGGAGGGGCCCTCGAGGTGCTCTTCGCCGGCGGCGCCTTCGTCCCCCCGGAGCTTGCCGAGCGGCTCTACCGGGCCGGGATCCCGGTGGCGATCGGCTACGGGCTCACCGAGGCCTGCACGGTGATCACCGTCAACGATCTCCGGCCCTTTCGCCCGGACACGGTGGGCACCGCCGTCGAGGGGGTGGAGCTCCGGATCGCCGATCCCGACCCCGAAGGCGTGGGCGAGGTGCAGGTGCGGGGCCGGACCGTCTTTCCGGGCTACGTCGACGACCCGGCTCGGACCGAAGAGGCGTTCACCGCCGACGGCTTCCTCCGGACCGGCGACCTCGGCTGGATCGACGCCGCGGGGCACCTCCATCTGGTCGGTCGGGGGAAGAACATGGTGGTGACCCGAGGCGGGAAGAACGTCTACCCGGAGGACCTCGAGGCCGCCCTTCGGGACCTGCCGGAGGTCGAGGAGCTGGCGGTCTTCGCCCGGAGCTATCTCTACCGGGACGTCGGGCTCGACGACGATGGGCTCGTCCTGGTGGTGCGGCGGAAGGCCGACGCCGCCGGAGACGCGTCGGATGCGGAACCCCCGGACCCGGCGGCTGCGCTGCTGGGGGCGCTTCGTCGGGTGAACCACCGCCTTCCGGAGCACAAGCGCCTCGCCGGCCTGGTGATGGCCGAGGAGGCGTTTCCCCGGACCGCATCCCTCAAGCTCAAGCGGTCGGCGCTGGCCGACCAGCTTCGAAGCGAGGCGTCCCGCCGGGGGGCCCCCCCGGTCGTCCCCATCGCCGAGGCGGGGGGCCGGGGATGACGGTCCCGCCGGAGGACCGTTTCGTCGTCGTGGTGAACCCGGCGGCGGGGCAATTCCCGATTCCCGATTCCCGATTCCCGATTCCCAATGCCCAATGCCCAATGCCCCATACCCAATGCCCAATTTGCGAACAAACACATCAAAACACAAAT
>DAPKRP010001015.1:0-1693 GCA_031800515.1 Polyangiaceae bacterium LLY-WYZ-14_1
GCCCCGGTCGGGTCGCGGGGGGCGCCCCGGCGGGACCTCTCGGGAGAGGGGCCGGAGCCTTGCCCCCATCGCCGCCGCCGCGGCGGCGAAGCTCACCGACTCGGCGGAGAGCACCAGGCGCTCGGCGCCGTCCTCGTCCCGCTCCGCAGTGACCCGGGCTTCGAGCCCCGCCTCGATCACGGCGGCCTCGGCCCGCATCCACACGGCGACGGTCTCCTCGGAGAAGGGGTGGACGTCCCCGGCCCCGGCGGCGGAGACCAGGGCCCGGGCTTCCGCCGGGGCCAGGTCGAGGAGCTGCTCGACGAAGGCGTCGAAGCCGGTGAGGCTTCGGCCTCGCCAGAGGCCCAGGGCAGCCGCCTCCCGGAGGGCCTCGGCGAGGCGGCGAGCCCCCTCGGCGTCGTCGGGATCCTCCCGGTGGGCCGCCGCGAGCTCCCGCAGCTGGGGGAGCCGGGCGTCGAACACCCCCCGGGCATCTCGGTTCGCCACCCCCGGGACCAGAAAGTGGGCCCGGGGATCGGCGAGGCGAGGTCGGCCGGGAGGCCGGCGTAGCCGGTCTACGCTGCCGGACGCCAGGGCTTCGAGCTCCGGCGGAAGGCGTTTTCGGTCCCGAGGCGAGCGCCGCACGACGCCGCGGGGATCCGGGGGGGCCCCGCTCCCCTTGTTGGACCGTCGGCCGCTCATCCGACCGCGGTGTAGCAGTCGTCCATCCCGGGGGCGACGCCGGGGGTCCGGAGGATCTCCTTGCGCGGCGGCGCGCTTTCGTTATTCTTCCGCCCCTCTCAGCGCCGGGGTGGTCGGGGCCCGAGCCCGCCATCCGCCCGGCGAAGGTCTCCCCGGGCCGGCGTACGCACGCCCCCGGGCGTCAGCAGGCTTCCCATGTATGCTGTGATCAAAACCGGCGGCAAGCAGTACCGCGTGTCCGAAGGCGACGTGCTTCGGGTGGAACGGCTCCCGGGAGACGTCGGGAACGAAATCTCCTTCGACGAGGTGCTGATGGTCGGCGGCGGTGCGGATCCCACCGTGGGACGCCCGACGGTCGACGGGGCGACGGTCAAGGCCGAGATCCTCGCCCACGATCGGGCCCGAAAGATCATCGTCTTCAAGATGAAGCGCCGTAAGAACTATCGGCGCAAGCGCGGCCATCGGCAGCCCTACACCCAGATCCGGGTGACCGGGATCAGCGCGGCCTGATCGCCGCTCCCCCCGGCGACCCGCGCGCTCCCGGGCCGACGGCGCCACGGAACCCCTCAATCGACGGAACACCAGCGATGGCTCACAAGAAAGGTCAGGGCAGCTCCCGAAACGGGCGCGACTCGAATCCCAAGTACCGCGGCGTCAAGGTCTTCGGCGGTCAGCAGGTTCACGCCGGCAGCATCCTCGTCCGGCAGTCCGGCTCCGTGTTCCACGCCGGCTCGAACGTGGGCACGGGCAGCGACTTCACCCTCTGGGCCCGGGTGGACGGCACGGTTCGCTTCGAACGCTGGGGCAAGCGCCGGAAGCGCGTCGCCATCGACCCCCTGCCCGCCGTCGTGGCTCCAGAAGCCCCGGCCGCCCCAGCCCCGTCTGCCGACCCCGCCGAATAGGGGCAGCGCCGAGTCACGGGTCGAGCCCCATGGGGCTTCGCGACAGGTCCCTCAGACACGAGGGAAGAGGGAGCTCGACGGCATGATGGCGGCCATCGAGATGGCCGAGG
>DAPKRP010001016.1:0-1572 GCA_031800515.1 Polyangiaceae bacterium LLY-WYZ-14_1
GCCGGACGACCGCGTCCTCGGGCACGCGCAACACCTCGGCGCGACCCGTGGGGACGAGCGCGCGCCCGAACTGCCCCGCCCGAAGCCCCTCGGCCTGGGGGAGGTCGAGCTTCACGAGGAGGGTGCGGCTGTTCGGGTCGACGGAGGGGGCGATCTCGGCGACCGTGCCCGTCGTCGGCGCGTCCAGGGCATCGACCTCGACATCGAGGGTCGCGCCAAGCCCGACGAAGCGGCTGAGGGCCTCGGGGACGGCCACTTCGAGGCGCAGCGCCGACGGGTCCTCGACTTCGAGAAGGGGGCGCCCTGGGGTGGCGAGGTCGCCAACGTCGGCGAGCTTGTGGGTGACCACGCCGTCGAAGGGCGCCTCGATCCGCGCGTAGTCGAGGACGCTCCGGGCTTCCCGGACCTTGGCCCTGGCCACCCGGAAGCGGGCTTCGGTGGCGTCGAGGTCCCGCTGGCTCGCGGCGTCGTCCTCGAAGAGTCGACGGGTCCGACGGAGGTCTTGTTCGGCCTGCTCGAGGACGGCCCGGGCTTCGACGAGCTGGGCCCGGACCTCGGAAACGGAGAGCTCGGCGAGAAGGTCGCCCTTCGTCACGCGGTCGCCCACGGACACGCCGAGGCTAGCGATCTGTCCGCTGACCTTCGCCTCCAGGGTGGCCCGGAGCTTGGCCCGCACCGTCCCGACGACCTCCTCCGTGCCTTCGAGCTCGGCGGCCTCGACGGTGGCGATCTCCACCGCGACCGGGGGACGCTCGTCGGCGGGAGAACGGTGTTCGCTCCCTTCGGCGTGGCCGTCGTCACCGTCCGCCCCTTCGCCGCAGGCGACGATGAGGAAGGGAACGGACGCGGCAACGACGAGGGAGGTACGTAGGATGCTGCGGCCAGGGGACCCGGCGGGGTCACGGGATGCGGACCGGCGACGGGACTCGGCGGGGTTGACCGGTCGAGCCAGAGGTGATGTGGGCGGCGAGGTGGCGTCGGGGGTCGGGGCATGGCCCGGGAGGCCGTCGGGGGTACGTGTGTTCACGGTGCTTTTCCTTCGGGGCGGCGCGCGCGAGCCCCGGTGGGACGTAGACGGCCGGGCCCGCCGGGAAACGGATTGAAACCACCGTTCCAGGCGGCTCCGTTTCTTCGCGTTTCAAACCCGTTTGCTCTACGCATCAACGACGCCTTCGACGTCGAACATGCACCTTGAAGGCCAGGTTCAACGGGCGATCAAGGCGACCCGAAGGTGCGCACGTTCCCCCAACCCGGCAACGCCGTCCGACCCGGCGGTCGACGAGGACGAGCCCCCGCCTTACCCCCGAACCGTCCCGGTCCGCGGCGGGCGACCCATCGCCTTGTCGTGCTGGTTGCCCGGACCGACTGTACGAGTACTTTCGCGGCTCAGCGATGGCCGAGCTTCCGGGCAGGGGTACTAGGGGCGGGGGCTCAGGTTGAAGGGGACGCTGAGGATGGCGCAGCGGCCGTCGACGGAGGGGAAGCGCCACCCCCGGGTCAGCCGGCTCACGCAGCTTCGGACCGCCGGGTCCCGGAGGCTTCCCGAGAATCGGGTCGCCTCGACCCGGCCCC
>DAPKRP010001017.1:0-2634 GCA_031800515.1 Polyangiaceae bacterium LLY-WYZ-14_1
TGCGCCCTCCTCGCCGAACGACCACCGGCCGACATCCATCACTCGGGGTGGCTCACAATCTCTGCCGGGCGGTACTAGGATGAACCGGTGTGCGACCCGGGAGCCCCGATCGAAGTGAAGACGTTCGACGACGCGCCCGCGATCCTCTGGGCCGCGGTCCGGATCCCCGAGACACCCGACCCGAGCGACCTCCTCGAGCCCGAGCGCACCTATGGGCTGACCCTCCGGGGCGAGCGGCGCCGTCGGGAGTGGTACGCCGGGCGTCGAGCGGCCCGGGCGGTGCTGAACGCGCTGGGCGGACCCGAGGTCACGCTGCTCCCCGACGACGAGGGCGCGCCGGTGCCGGCGGGACCGAACGCCGAGGGCCTCGAGGTGTCTCTGACCCACGGCGCCTCCTGGGCCCTCTGCGCCGGCCACCGCCGCCCGCGAGGCGAGCCCCACCTCGGGATCGATCTGGTCGACGACGCCGACGGCCGGCGCGCGGCCCGGGTCCTGGGCCGCCACCTCACCGAACGGGAGCGGGCGCTCCTCGAAGCCGACCCCGACGCCGCCGCCCTCCTGTGGGGCGCCCGCGAGGCCGTCGCGAAGGCCACCCGGACCGGCATGTTCGCCTTCGCCCTCCTGGACGTCGCGGTCGAGACCCTCGACCGGGCCCGGTCCACCCTCACCGTCGGGTACCCGGGCTGCGACCTCGTCTTCGGCCGCTGGGTCTCCGGCGCCACCCTGATCCGGGCCCGAGTCACCGAGGCCGCCACCGCCGCCGCCCAATCCGCCGCCCACCGCCGAAAAAGAGGGACAGGAACCAATTTAAACCCTTAGCGCCCCCGCCCCTTGGCGCCCCCTCCAAGTGGCCAGCCTTCTTGGCAGACCGGCCACGGCGCAGACGAGCGCCTCCGGGCCCAGAGACCGATCCGAGCCCCCAGGCCCGGTCCAGGGGCGCCGGCTGTCCGTGAAGATCGGAGCCGGGGGTCGGGCGGGCCCCCCAGCCGGGGGTTTGAATTGGTTCCTGTCCCTCTTTTTCGGTAGAGGGCGGCGGATGTCGACGCGGGTGCACTTCGTGACGCTGGGCTGCCCGAAGAACCGGGTGGACTCCGAGCTCATGCTGGGGCCGCTCCTCGAAGACGGCGTGCACATCGCGCCGTCGGCCGACGACGCCGACGTCGTCGTCATCAACACCTGCGGTTTCATCGAAGACGCCAAGCAGGAGTCCATCGACGTCATCCTCGAGGCCGCGAAGATGCGTACCGATGGCGAGCTGAAGCAGCTCGTGGTCACCGGCTGCCTGGTTCAGCGCTACGCCGACGAGCTCCGGGCCGAGATCCCCGAGATCGACGTCCTCCTGGGCAACGGCGCCTACGCCGACGTCGCCCGGGCGATCCGGGAGGCCTCGACCGGCCTCGACCGCATCGAAAGCCCGACCTTCCAACACTCGGCGACCATGCCCCGGGCCAACTCGTACCTACCGCACTCGGCGTTCGTGAAGGTGTCCGAGGGATGCGACCAGAAGTGCACCTTCTGCATCATCCCGTCGCTCCGAGGGCTTCAGCGAAGCCGCCCCCTCGACGACATTCGCCTCGAAGCCGAGACCCTCGTGAGCCGCGGCGTCGTCGAGCTCAACCTCGTCGCTCAAGACCTCACCGGCTACGGCTACGACCAGAACCCCCGGGTGCACCTCACCGACGTGGTCGAGGCGCTCTCGACCGTCGACGGGCTCTGGTGGCTCCGGCTTCACTACCTCTATCCCCGCCACTTGCCGGCCCGCTTCTTCGAAGCCCTCGCCCACCCGAAGGTCGCGCCCTACATCGACATGCCGCTGCAGCACATCTCCGACCCGGTCCTGAAGCGCATGCGCCGGGGCCGAGGGCGAGACTTCATCGAGAACATGCTCGACCGGCTGCGGGCGGCCCGCCCCGACGCGGCGATCCGAACTTCGTTCATCGTCGGCTTTCCCGGTGAGACCGACGAAGACTTCGAGGCGCTGTGCGCGTTCGTCGAAGCCCAGCGCTTCGACCACGTGGGGGTGTTCCGCTTCTCCCGCGAAGAAGGGACGCCATCTCACGATCTCGACGGCCAAGTGCCGACCGAGGTCATCGAGGCTCGGCACGCCCACCTCATGGAGCTCCTCCGGGAGCAGTCCCGCCAGCGGCTCGAGAAGTGGGTCGGTCAGCGGATCCCGGTGCTGGTCGACGGCCCCTCCGAGGAGACCGAGCTCCTCTTGGCCGCCCGCCACGCCACCATGGCCCCCGAGGTCGACGGGACGATCTACATCAACGACGGCGCGGCCCGGGCCGGCGACCTGGTCGAGGTCGAGATCACCGAGACCTTCGATTACGACGCCGTCGGACACATCACTCAGCCCCTGCGGTCCGCCCCGGCCCGCCCGAGGCCCAGGTGGTCCAGGGTCTTGCTTGAATATTCTTGTGGCTCCATTCCGCAAGTTTACCCAATTTTGATTAATTCCTTATTTTGCTAGTGAGGGGTGCGGAAGGTGCGCACAGGAAGTATCAGGCAAAGGAACACTTACTGCAACCGATGTAAAAAATATCGAGAAGGTGAAATGCAATATGGAAGTACCTGCCGGACATTACATCCTTGCAGAAAGCTTCTTTGCCAATTTCGATAACGTTGTTAACC
>DAPKRP010001018.1:0-1735 GCA_031800515.1 Polyangiaceae bacterium LLY-WYZ-14_1
CACTACCCCCAAGACCTGGAGTGGGCCGTGGGGGAGCTCGAGGGGGTTCGCCGGGGCAACGTCGTCGCCTTCAGCGTGATGCGGGATGGCATCGAGCATCTGGTGATGGCCGCCGAGGGCAACCGGTCCGACGCCGGTCGCCTCAAGAAAGAGATCGCCCAGCGGATCGCCGAGACCTTCGGTATCCAGCCAGCCCATGTCGCGATCAGCCCGCTGGGGACCCTTCCGAAGACCTCCAGCGGAAAAGCGCAACGAGCGAAGACGAAGCGGCTCTATGAGGAAGGCGACCTCGACGAGCACGACGAGACCTGAGAGGGTGTCGCCACGCGGAGCAACCTCTCGACCCCCGCCGCAGGTGGGGAAATGTGGTAGCGTCCGGCCGCCGTTCCGGAAGGTGCGGTCTCGGATGCGAGGAGTGGAAGCGATGTCCGACGAAGAGCTCAAGACCGAACTGCGGGAGATCATCTCCGAGGTCACCGAGGTCGACGACGTGCCCGACGCCGTCCCCTTCAAGGACCTGGGGATCGACAGCATGATGGCGATCGAGATCGTCGCCGAGGTCGAGCGCACCTACAAGCTCAGCATCCCCGAAGCCGAGCTGCAGGACCTGACCGACTTCGACGCCGTCTACGCCAAGGTCAAGCAGAAGCTCGCCGAGCGCGACGCCGCCTGAGAGGGTCGCTCAAAATAACGCTCGGGTCGCCGTGAAGCCGATCCGACGACGATGCCGTGGCGTCCGTCACGCGGCGCCGGCGTCGTCCCATCACGTCCCGGGCTTGGCTCCGGCGACGGACGATGGCCGGGGCACGAGCCCCGCGTCCTCGAACAGGGCCAGGTCCGCTTCGACGTCCGGGTTGCCGGTGGTGAGCAGCTTCTCCCCGTAGAAGATGGAGTTGGCGCCGGCCAGGAAGCAGAGCATCTGCGTCTCCCGGCTCATCTCCGTCCGGCCCGCCGACAGGCGGACCATCGCCCGAGGCATGAGGATCCGGGCGGTGGCACACACCCGCACGAAAGCCAGGGCGTCGACCGGTGGTTGGTCGGCCAGCGGCGTGCCGGGCACCGCGACCAGCGCGTTGATCGGTACGCTCTCGGGCTGCGGGTCGAGGTTCGCCAGCGTGGCCAGCATGCCGCACCGGTCCGCCACCCCTTCCCCGAGGCCGAGGATCCCCCCGCTGCAGATGGAGATGCCCGCGTCTCCCACTCGGCGCAGGGTATCGAGGCGGTCCTGGAAGGACCGGGTGGTGATGATCGACCCGTAGAACGACCGGGAGGTGTCGAGATTGTGGTTGTAGGCGGTCAGTCCCGCGTCCGCGAGGCGCTCCGCCTGCCCGTCCCGAAGCATCCCGAGGGTCACGCAGGCCTCGAGGCCCAGCTCCCGGACGCCCCGCACCATGTCGAGGACCTGGTCGAACTGGGGGCCGTCTTTCGGTCCGCGCCAGGCCGCCCCCATGCAGAAGCGGCTGGCCCCGTTCGCCTTGGCGATCCGTGCCTTCGCCAGCACCTCGTCCACCGGGAGGAGCCGCTCCGCGTCCACCGACGTGTCGTAGCGGGCGGCCTGGGGGCAGTAGGCGCAGTCCTCCGGGCACCCGCCGGTCTTGACGGAGAGCAGGGTGCAGAGCTGGACGGCCCGCGGGTCGTGATGCTCCCGGTGGACGACCTGGGCCCGAAAGATCAGCTCCGGCAGGGGCAGGTCGTGGATCTCCCGAACCTGGTCGACGGTGACCGGTGTCTTGGG
>DAPKRP010001019.1:0-3227 GCA_031800515.1 Polyangiaceae bacterium LLY-WYZ-14_1
GCTCGAGCTCGCCGGTGATCTCGGCGAGGAGCTCGTCGACGTCGTCGCCGGTGACCCCGTCCTCGGGTCCCGCCGAGGGGCCTCGGCCGTCGCCCCCGGCGGCGTGGGGCGCCTCCTCCGGCAGGGGGGGCGGCGCCGCCGGCGGGGAGGGCGTCGTGCCCGGAGACGAGCGATGCTGGGTCGGCTCCGCGTCGAGGTCCGTTCCCTGGTCGGCCTCGGCCGCTTCGAGGTCCCCGAGGAGGACCTCCATGGTGTGATCCGAGCGGCGGCGCCTGGGGGGCGCCCCCGCGCTCCGGTCCGAACCCTGGAAATCGTCGTCGCCGGCCATGCGTCCCGGTCACCAACGACGGTCCGCCGCGGGGCCGGAGGTGGGGACAACCGGCTCCCGAGGTGGGGCTGCCGTCGACCCGGGCGGTTATCCAACGGCCGCCGGACGCCTGCAAGGGTGGGTCGGCGGAGACCGCCGTCAGGCGGCCGCCGCCGGGGCCTCGGCGAAGCCTTCCAGCTGGTCCCGGAGCTTCCGCTTGGCCCGGGCTTCCAGCTGCCGGGCGCGCTCCCGGCTGACCCCGAGCTTGCGGCCCAGGGAGGCGAGGCTCTCCTCTTCGTCCCCGAGGATCCGTCGTTCGACGATGAAGCGCTCCCGCTCGTCCAGGGTGTCGAGGGCCGTCGAGACCTCCCGGGAGAGGCGTCGCTCCCGTTCCCGGGCGAGGGTCGACTGCTCCCCGTCCTGCTCGCTCCCGGGCAGGAGCTCGAGGAGGGTGGAGGTCGAATCCGAGTAGGCGGTCTGGTCGAGGGAGACGTCCCGGCCGTCGAGGCGGCGGAGCATTTCTTCCATCCGCTTGGGGGTGGTCTTGAAGCGCTCCGCCAGGATCTCGAGGCGCTTTTCCGGTTCCACCGCCAGGTTCGAGACGCGGGCGCGCTCTCGGCGCAGGCGGAAGAAGAGCTTCGACCGCAGGGGCCCCGAGCCCGCGCCCACCATCGTGGTGGACTTGACGATCGCGTCGAGGACGAAGGCCCGGATCCAGTAGCCTGCGTAGGTCACGAAGCGGGTCCCCCGGTCCGGGTCGAACTTCCGCACCGCCATCATCAGGCCGAGGTTCCCCTCGGAGACCAGCTCGCTGATGGGGATCCCATAGCGTCGATACTGGAGGGCGACGGCGACGGCATAGCGCAGGTTCGCCTCGACCAGCGCCTTCCGGGCATCTTCGTCCCCATCCCGGGCGAGGAGGGCGAGCTCGTGCTCCGCCTCTCGGGACAAGGTGGGGGCGCGGCGCGCGCGCTCGATGTAGCGGGACAGGGCGGGGTCTCTGGTCGAGGACTGGGCCATCATTCCTCCGGGTTACGTTACGTTACGTATGGAGAGAGCGGCGTCAACCCTAGGACGGAACGACGACGGCGCCCCGGGGTTCCCGGGACGCCGAAGGGAGGAGCGCTCGTCCCCCGGGCCCCCGAGGCGCGGCCGACCGAGGGGACGGAGGGTCTGAGACCGCTGGTCAGGCGGAGAAGCTGGAACCGCAGCCGCAGCTGCCCTTGGCCTGGGGATTCTGGAACTTGAAGCCGGCGCCGTGGATGCCTTCCACGTAGTCGATCTCCGTCCCCTCCAGGTACTGGTAGCTCATCATGTCGACGTAGATCGGGACCCCTTCCGATTCGAAGACCTGGTCGAGGTCGGTCGTCTCGTCTTCGAAGAAGAGGTCGTACTGGAAGCCTGAACAGCCCCCGCCGATGACCCGGACCCGCAGGCCCTGTTCGCCGAGGCTTTCCGCCTCCCGGATTTCTTTGACCTTATCGGCCGCCTTGTTGGTCAGAGACATCATGCCGTCGTCGTCCTTTCGTTACGGTAGGTGAAGATAAGGCGCGTCGGGCGGGGACGCCAGCGCGCCGAGGGGACGGCCCGGTCAGCCGTCGACGACCTCGAGGACCGCGTCCCCGGCCCGCACCTGGCCGCCGGGCCGCGCCAGGTCCGCTTCGAGGAGGGCGAAGGCCCAGAAGGTCCCCGGTCGGTGGGGGTCTTCGGCGCTCGAGCCCAGGGCGCCGACGACCCGATCGTCCTCCGAGACCAGGCGGGCTTTCTGTTCCCCGGGCGGCCCATCCCCCCGGACCCGAACCAGCCGGCGCTTGAGCTTTCCCCGCATCTCCAGCATGCACACGACCTCCTGGCCGAGGTAGCAGCCCTTGTCGAAGGAGACGGCCCGGTCCCGGAGGCCGGCCTCCTGGGGGAAGTGGCGGTGGTCGAAGTCGACGCCGAAGCGGGGGGCGCCGCTCGCCAGGCGGAGGCGCTCCCAGGCGGCTTCATCGAGCTCGGGTCGTTCCCGCCGGAGCGCCGCCCGGCAGGCGTCCAGGTCGCCTTCGTCCAGGATCCAGTCCTGGCCCGGGCACCCGGGGAACCGTTCGCTCGCGAACATCCCGATGCCCTCTGGCAACGCGGCGCCGTCGACGGCTTCGTCGTCGCCCAGCACGCTCACCGTCACGAGGTCCGGGCGGGGGGCGAGCTCGACGTCCTCCATGATGACGAAGGCGTCGAGGCGCTCGAGCACCGGATCCCGGCGGTCCACCGGGACGGCGAGGAGAAACGCGTCGTCCCCCCATCGGTAGACCCAGAGGTCGCTGATGACCTTGCCCTTGACGTCGATGACCAAGGCGTAGACCGCGGTGCCCTCCTGGGCGTTTCGGACGTCGTTGGTGAGCTGACCCTGGAGCCAGCTCGCTGCGTCGTCCCCCGTGACCTCGATGAGGGCCTCGTCCCTCCGAACCCGAAACCCCTGAGGGGTGGTGATCGCCTGCAGGCTCATGGGGGAAGTCCTGGTGCCCGATGGTGGGGACATGCAAGGCGGGGGGGCTCGCCTGCGCCGCAAACCCTCTCAGCCCGGCAGCGGTCGGACCCGCCCGGCGGTGACCCGGACCATGCCCTCCCCGGGGGGATCGGCACGAAGCCGCAGGGCGCCGTCCGGGTCGAGGCCCATCAGCGTACCCCGGGTCCCCGCCTCGACGGCCTGGAGACCGCCCGGCGCCTGCGGGGGCTGCCGGGGCTGGGGCAGGTGCCGGTGGTGCTGGTCACGGGCTACCCCGTGGACGCGGCCCGTGCCCAGGCCGCCGGCGTCACCGAGATCCTGCGCCGGCCGCTGGAGGCGGACGCGCTGCACGCGGTGCTGACGCGCCTGTGGGGCGCCCCGGCGCCCGCCGCCGCGGCCGGCTGAGGCCCGGCCGCAGGCGCGCCGGAAGAGGCT
>DAPKRP010001020.1:0-4125 GCA_031800515.1 Polyangiaceae bacterium LLY-WYZ-14_1
CATCCACACCTTCGGCGACGTGCATCTCTACGACAATCACGTGGACCAGGCCCGGCTCCAGCTCACCCGAGAGCCCCGCCCGCTGCCCCGGCTGATCCTCGACCCCTCCGTCACCGACCTCTTCGCCTTCCGCTTCGAGCACATTCGGATCGAAGGCTACGACCCTCACCCCCCGATCAAGGCGCCGGTGGCGGTGTGACCGGCGAGGCCGTGCCGACGCGCCCCTGTCTGGCGCTCGTCGTGGCGATGAGCCGGAACGCGTGCATCGGGCGGGATGGGGACCTGCCCTGGCACCTACCGGAGGACCTGCGGCACTTCCGCCGGGTCACCAAGGGCCACGCGGTGCTGATGGGACGGCGCACCCACCTGTCCATCGGTCGGGCGCTCCCGGGCCGGCGCAACATCGTGGTGACCAGCCGGCCGGAGTCGATCGCCCCGGGGTGCGAGGCCGCCCCGTCCCTGTCGGCCGCTCTGGCCGAGGCCCGGAAGGACGACGACTGCCCCCGGGTCATCGGGGGGTCGCGGCTGTTCGCCGAGGCCCTCCCGGCGGCGACGCGCCTCTATCTGACGGAGGTCGACCAGGAGGTGGCCGGGGACACCTTTTTCCCGGCCTTCGACCGGTCGACCTGGACCGAGGTGGAGCGCAGACCCGGGGAAACGCCTGGGGTCTCTTTCGTCTTGCTCGAACGGCCTTAGGGTGGGGACCTGGCGCCGCTGATCCGGACCGCCCGAAGACCCCTGCCCGGGGTGCCTGCGGCGGTCCTTCCGAGGGCCCGGGATACGTCCGGATGCGCCCCGGACCGCGGAACTGTTCTTGCGGGGGATGGTCCCCGCCGCTAATGGGAAAGCCTTTCCCCCGACCGGCCAGGCCCTGGCCCCGGGGGAATGGGAAAGGCCGGGTGGGCACCGTGACGAACGTGACGGATATCGAAGGACAGTCGGTTACCCCGCCCTCGGGCGGCGCGCCGGCGGAGACGCGGGCGGAGGTCGGCTCCGTCGATGCCGCGGGACCCGCGCCCTGGACCACCCGGAAGAGCGCCGACCTCTACCAGATCGCTGGATGGGGCGCGCCCTACTTTTCGGTCAACGAGGCCGGGCGGGTCGACGTGCGGCCGAGCCGCGGAGTCGACCAGGGGCTCGACCTCTACGAGCTCGTCGAAGAGCTCCAGGGCCAGGGGGTGGAGCTCCCGATGGTCCTCCGATTCTCGAACATCCTCGAAGATCGGATTCGGCTGCTCAACGAGTGCTTCGCCCGGGCGATCAAGGAGTACGACTACAAGAGCATCTATCGGGGCGTCTTCCCGGTGAAGGTCAACCAGCAACGCCATCTCGTCGACGAGGTGGTCCGCTTTGGAGCCCCCTGGCAGTTCGGCCTGGAATGCGGTTCCAAACCCGAGCTGCTCATCGCCTTGGCCGCGGATCCGAAGCCCGGCGGCTTGGTGATCTGCAACGGCTACAAGGACCTGACCTACATCGAGACGGCGCTCATCGCCCAGCGCTTCGACAAGACCGTGGTCGTCGTCCTGGAACGGGTCGAAGAGCTCGACCTGGTCTTCCGGGCCTCGGAGAAGGTGGGCATCCAACCGATCCTGGGGGTGCGGGCGAAGCTCAGCGCCAAGGGCGTCGGCCGCTGGGCAGACTCATCCGGGGACCGGGCGAAGTTCGGCCTGACCGCCGCGGAGATGGTGACGGTGGTGGACCGCCTGGCGGAACGCGGTGCCCTCGACACGCTGAAGCTGCTGCACTTCCACATCGGCTCGCAGATCTCCAGCATCATCCCGATCAAGAACGCGCTTCGGGAGGCGGCCCAGCTCTACGTCGAGCTCGCCAAGCTCGGGACCGGGATGGAATACCTCGACGTCGGTGGGGGGCTCGCCGTCGACTACGACGGGTCGAAGACGGACTTCCACGCGTCGACGAACTACGGGCTCCAGGAGTACGCCTACGACGTCGTCGGCGAGATCCAAGAGGCCTGCGACAAGGCGGAGCTTCCCCATCCGGTCATCGTGAGCGAAAGCGGCCGGGCGGTCGCCGCCCACCAATCGGTGCTGGTCTTCGACGTCGTCGGTTCGAACGTCTACGAGCCAGAGGATCCGGAGCCCCCCGGGGAGGCCGCCAACCGGGTCATCCGGGAGCTCTACGAGACCTTCCGGGGCATCCAGCCGAAGAACGTCCAGGAAGCCCTGCACGACGCCCAGCAGGCCAAGGAAGAGGCGACCAACCTCTTCAAGTACGGCTACCTGGGGCTCCGGGACCGGGCGGAGGTCGATCGCCTGTTCCTCCACTGTTGTCGGCGCATCGTACGCCAGGCTCGGCGCCTGAAGTTCGTCCCGGAGGAAGTCGCCGAGCTCGAGACTCAACTCTCGGCGATCTATTACTGTAACTTTTCGATCTTCCAGTCCGCGCCGGACACCTGGGCCATCGACCAGATCTTCCCGGTGATGCCCATCCATCGGCTGAAAGAAGAACCTTCCCATCGGGCGGCGCTTGCCGACCTGACCTGCGACAGCGAGGGCATGATCGACCATTTCCTCGACGTCGAAGAGGTCAAACCCGCCCTGGAAGTCCACCGGCTTCGGTCGGGGGAGCAGTACATCATGGGGATGTTCCTCGCCGGCGCCTATCAGGAAACCCTGGGGGACCTCCACAATCTCTTCGGCGACACGAACGCGGTGCATGTCCGCCTGACCAAAGACGGATACGAGGTCGACCACGTGATCCGGGGCGATTCGATCCGGGAGGTCCTGCGCTACGTCCAGTACGATACGGAAGCGCTGGCGGAAGGGGTCCGCAAGCAGGCGGAACGGGCGCTCCAGCAGCGGAAGATCACCCTCCCTCAGATGCGGCTCTTGATGCGCCACTACGAGGAAGGGCTTCGCAGCTACACCTACCTGACCGACGACGGCCCGGACGGTCGCTGATCACCCCTCCCGGGAGCCCGGGGGGGACAGGGAACCGGGGACGTCGTCGCCCAGCTGCTCCGCGGGGATCGGTCGGGCGAAGAGGAATCCCTGCGCCTCGTCGCAGCCGAACTCCCGAAGCACGCCGAGCTGCTCGACGGTCTAGACGCCCTCCGCCACGACCCGGAGGCCCAGGGAATGGGCGAGCCCGGTGATGGCCTGGGCCAGAACCCGGGCCTGCTGCCCCTCGGTCCCGGCGGCGTCCAGATCCTTGACGAAGGTCCGGTCGATCTTGAGCACGTCCACCGGCAGCCGCTGCAGGTAGGCCAGGGACGAATAGCCCGTCCCGAAGTCGTCCACGCTGACCTTCACCCCTAGGGACCGGAGCTCGGCGAGCCGCTCCGCCGCGGAGTGGACGTCGTCCATGATCATCGATTCGGTGACCTCGAGCTCGAGCTGGGCCGGGTCGAGGCCGCTCGTGCGTATCGCGCGCTCCACGGTCCCGACGAAGTCCCGCCGGGCGAACTGGGGCGCCGAGACGTTGACGGCGACACCGCCGATGGCGAGCCCCAGGTCCCTCCAGACCCGGCGCTGCTTACAGGCTTCCACCAGGCTCCAGGTGCCGATGGGGAGGATGAGCCCGGTCTCCTCGGCCACCGGGATGAACTGTCCCGGGGAGACCATGCCCCGGTCGGGATGCAGCCAGCGGATGAGCGCCTCGGCGCCGGTCATGCGGCCGTCCGCAAGGGCGTACTTCGGCTGGTAGTGGAGGATGAAATGCCGATCGCCGAGGGCGCGGCGAAGCTCTCGTTCGATCCGGAGCCGGTCTTCGGCGCTCGTCTGCATCGCCGCCTCGAAGCGCTCGATGCGGCCGCGTCCCCGCTCCTTCGCCCGGTGGAGGGCGATGTCCGCGTACTGGCGCAGGGTCGGGCCTTCCGCCGCGTCTTCGGGGAAGCAGGCGATGCCGGCGGTGGCGCTGACCACGAGCTCGTTACCGTTGACGTGGAAAGGCTCCTGGACCGCCTGGTGGATGCGGTGGAGCTCGGGCAGAGCGGCGCGGCTCCGGCCGATGCGGTTCAGGATCACCAGGAACTCGTCGCCGCCGAGGCGGGCCACCGTGTCCGCGTCCGCGGTGCAGCTGGCGATCCGCTCTCCGACCTGCCGGAGCAGGGCGTCCCCGTGGGCGTGACCTAGAGAGTCGTTCACCCGCTTGAAGCGGTCGAGG
>DAPKRP010001021.1:0-4323 GCA_031800515.1 Polyangiaceae bacterium LLY-WYZ-14_1
ACGACGCTTCCGATCGGAGGCCCCGGCGGGCCCGCCCATCCTCGCCTTTCCCCTGACCGCCCTGGTGCTCATGGCCGGCTGCGCTCAGGACGACGCCGCGGCGTCGACGGGTCCGACGAGCACGACGACCCGCACCACCACCGTCACGACGACCAGCGGGGGTAGCCAGACCGGTCCGGGGGCGGAGGGCCCCACGGTCTACGCCGCCCCGGCCCCCGGGGTCCGGGAGGGGCACGCGAGCCAGCCTGGCTCGGCCCCCCCGGCCGCCGTCGGAGCACCCGGAGGGGGCGGCCTCGCCGCCGGCGGCGGCGCGTCGAACTTTGGACGTTTCAGCATGAGCATGGGCTTCCAGCCCGACCCGACCACGATCCGGGTGACCTCCGGCGGCGACCTGAACGCGGCGGCGGGAGGCCCGGGGTGTGCTGGTTGGGTGACGGCCCAGCCGGACGTGATCATCGACTTCACCGCGATGACCGGATTCCTCCGCTTCGCCTTTCGCCCCGACGACAGCCGGGAGGACGCCACCCTGGTGATCAACGATCCCCAGGGCGACTGGTATTGCAACGACGACGCGGTGGGGCTCATGCCGATGGTCGACTTCGCCGACGCGAGGCCGGGGCAGTACGACATCTGGGTCGGAAGCTACGAGTCCGGGGCCTACGTCACCGGCAGCCTCCTGGTGACCGAGCTCTCCAGCGTCACCCCCTGATCCGCGGCTCGACGGCGGGCGGTCCCCGCGAGCCGGAGCCTGGAACCGGGAGCTTGCCTCCTCGAGGCGAGCCCGTTAGTCGGGGGCCATGACCATCGACGACGACGTCGTCAGCCCATCGCCGCAGCGATCCGGGCCGACCGCTCGGGTTGGGGCGGGACCGCTCTCCGCCTTCGGCCTCCTGCTCGTCCTCTTCGGCTGCGAGGAGCGGCCGGAGACCGTCTCGCCGACCGCCGCCGCCCCTCCGGGGGAGCGGGCCGACCCAGAATCGACGCCGGCAGAGGGCGCCCCGGGGGAGGCGGGCGGCTCCGCCGACGAGGCCCCGGAAACGGATCCGGAGGCGGCGGAAGAGACCGAGGACCATGGCGGCGTCCCGGAGGATCCGGCCCCTTCGGAGGAGGACGACGACCACCGGGGCCAGGGCATGGCTCATTCCTTCGCCGACGTGGCGCGCTTCGCCCGCATGTTCGATGCGCCGGACCGGGACGAATGGCAGAAGCCGGCCCAGGTGCTGCGGCTCCTCGCCGTCGAGGCCGGCATGACCGTCGTCGACCTGGGGGCTGGCACCGGCTACTTCCTGCCGCATCTGGCCAAGGCGGTGGGGGACGATGGCACCGTGCTGGCGCTGGACGTCGAGCCGAACATGGTCGCCCACATGAAAGACCGGATGGAGCAGGTCGGCTTCGGCGACGTGGTCACCGCCCGGGAGGTGGCGCCCGACGACCCCGGGCTCGACCAGGACAGCGTCGACCGCATCCTGGTCGTCGACACCTGGCACCACCTCGGGGACCGGGAAGCCTACGCCGCCCGGCTTCGGCGGGCGCTGCGCCCCGGGGGGCAGCTCCTGGTGGTCGACTTCACCGAGGACGCCCCCCGGGGGCCTCCGAAGGTCCACCGCCTGACCGCCCCGGCCGTCGCCGCCGAGCTCGAGGCGGCAGGCTTTCCGGAGGTGCAGGTGGTCGACGAGTCCCTGCCGGACCAGTGGGTGGTCCGCGCCTCCGTCCCCGGGTGACCGGGTTCCAGCGACCGACGGGGCGAGTCGTCCCCGTCACGGAGGGCGCGGCTCAGGCGGTGAGCTGGGCCGGGACGTCGGGCTCGGCGTACATCGCCTCGATCTCGTCGGCGTACTTGTCGTGGACGACCCGGCGCTTGACCTTGAGGCTCGGGGTGAGCTCGCCGCCTTCGACGGAGAGGTTCTGGGGGAGGACCCGAAACTTCTTGACCTGTTCCACCCGGGCGAGCTCGAGGTTGACCTCGTCGACCACCTTCTGGATCTCCGCCTGCAGCTTCGGGTGGGTCGGGACCGTGCCTTCCTGGATCCCGTGCTCCTCGGCGAAGGCGCGCTGGGCGTCCGGGTCCAGGGTGACCAGGGCGGTGAGGAACTTGCGCCGGTCCCCGATGACCACGGCTTCGTTGATCAGGGGGGCGTTCTTCAGGGCCAGCTCGATGTTCACGGGGGTGATGTTCTTGCCGCCGGCGGTGATGATGATGTCCTTCTTCCGGCCGGTGATCTTGAGGAACCCTCGCTCGTCGAGCTCGCCCAGGTCGCCGGAATGGAGCCAGCCATCCACCAGGGTCTCCGCCGTCGCCTCCGGGTTCTTGTAGTAGCCCTTGAAGACGTTTCGCCCTTTCACCAGCACCTCGCCGTCGTCGGCGATCTTGACCGACACCCCGGGGAGGGGCGGTCCGACGGTGCCGAAGGCGAAGTTCAGGTGGCCGTTGAAGGTGGTCGGGCCCGTGTCCTCGGACTGGCCGTAGACCTCCCAGATGGTCACATCGAGGCTGGCGAAGAAGTCAAGGATCTCGGCGGCGATCGGCGCGGCGCCCGTCGCGGCCACCACGAGACGATCGAAGCCGACCGCCGCTTTGACCTTCTGGAAGATCAGACGGTCCGCAAGCTTGTACTGGGCCAGCAGGAACCCCGTCGGTTCCCGCCCCTGGGAGCGCTCTGCGGCGACCCGTCGGCCGACCCCCATCGCCCAGTCGAGGAGCCGCTTCCGCACCCCGGTCGCCTGGGCCATCCGCCCCTGGAGCGCCGCAGCGAACTTCTCCCAGACCCGCGGCACCCCGAAGAACAAGGTCGGACGGACCTCGACCAGGTGGTCCCGCAGCGCCTCGAGGGATTGGGCGTAGTAGACCGGCGCTCCGTTCGTGATCGCGCCGTGGATGGTCAGCATCTGCTCGGCGATGTGGGACAGGGGCAGGTAGCTGATCCCCGTCATGGTGTCGTCGTAGCGGTCGGCGCCGAGGTGATTCGCCAGCGTCTGGGCGGTCCAGGCGAGGTTGTCGTGGGTGAGCATCACCCCCTTCGGCTTACCCGTCGTGCCCGACGTGTAGATCAGCGTCGCCAGGCCATCGGGCTCGAGGGCGGCGACGTGGCGGTCGATCTCCCCCGCGTCGACCTCGTCTCCTCGAGCCAGGAATGCCTCCCAGGACAGGACCATCGGGTCGTCGATGGGCGGGGCGCCCTTCATCATCACCACGTGCCGCAGGGCGGGGAGGTCGTTCCGAACGCGATCGATCTTGTCCCACTGTTCGCGGTTTTCGAGGAGGATGATCGGGCTTTCCGCGTGTCCGACGATGTAACCGACCTCGGAGGCGGAAGAGGTGACGTAGATCCCGACCGGCGCCCCGCCGACGCACATGGTGGCGACGTCGAAGATCACCCATTCCGGGCGATTGAAGCCGAGGATGCACGACGTGTGTCCGGGGCCGACGCCCAGCGCCAGGAGCGCCCGGGCCGCCTGCCGCACCTCGTCCGCATAGGCGCGATAGCTCGTGGGCTCCCAATTCTGGGGACCCCGGACGTAGTAGGCGGGGGCGTTGGGGCGGCGTTCGGCCTGGGCGAAGAGTCGGGCGGGAATGGTGTCCGCGGCCATGGGTGCTCGGTCCTTCCGGGGTGACGGGAACGTACCGGGAGCGTACCAAGGATGACGACCGTTCGGATCGCCCCATCGCGCGAAAAATGCGTCCGGCCGGCGAGGGGGCTCGATGACGAGCGGCTTCTGCCCGGGCGGTCCCCGGGGGAGCGGATCAGTCTTCGAGCTCGCAGCGAACCGTGGCGGTGAACTCCCGGGCGGGGGAGCCTCGGGCCACCAGGACGGTGTCGGTGGCGCCGGCGGCGACGGATACGCGCTGGGGCTCGGGATTCGAGCTGGCGGAGACGGCGCAGCGGGCCGACCGTTCGCAGGCCGAGGTCAGCATCACCCGGTGGTCGTAGCCCAGGGCGCCGTAGCGGACGTCCTTCTCGTAGGTGACGCAGTCGGCCCCGGCGGCGTTGGCCAGGGGCTTGGCTGGCGTCGGCCCTGCCGGGAGGAGCGGGGCGGCGAGCCCGACCAGCGGGCTGGCGAGCAGCGCGGCGGCGCCGACCATCGCCGCCCCGACGCCCTGCCGGATCCTCCGGGTTCCCCGGGGGCCGGTGGGGCTCGAGCCGGTCGGCGCGCCGTTCATCGGTCTAGTCTGCGGGGGGAGCGACGGTCCCGCAACGAGCGCGCCGCGCCCGGCCTGCGCCGGGCTGCCCCGCTTGTAACGCCCCGACTTGCGGGTATCTACTGCGGCGTGCCTTCGCCCTTTGCCAGCGCTCTTGGCATCGCGTACGCCTGCCGGACCGCCCC
>DAPKRP010001022.1:0-7644 GCA_031800515.1 Polyangiaceae bacterium LLY-WYZ-14_1
ATGGGGGTGAGAATGGACCCGGTTCCGGACCAAGGACCCGACCGCCCAGAGGCCCACCCCGACCAGGACCACCCCGACGAGCCGCTCGCTCCAGACGCCGAGGGTCTCGAGGGGCAGCGCCCCTCGGGCGGCGATCGCGGCCACCCCGACCAGCCCGGTGCCGGCGGCATGACCCAGGCCCCAACGCAGCCCGAGGCGCCAGAGCCCTCGCCCTCCCTGCACCACGAAAGGCGCGATGGCGGCCAGGTGGTCCGGTCCGCTCACCACGTGGACCAGGCCCGCCAAAGAGGCGGCGGCGGCGACGACGATCATCCGCCGCAGCCTGCCCCCTCCGTGCCCGGTTTGTCAGCAACCATCGCACCGAGAAGCGGTTTGCTATCGTCACCCCGTGAGGACGGCGGATCGACTCGACGAGCTGCTCGGCGACCCCGGAGCCGGTCGAGGGCTCGTCCTCTGGCTGACCGGCGCGGGGATCTCGGCGGAGAGCGGGATCCCGACCTTCCGGGGTCCGGAAGGCTATTGGCGGGTGGGCTCCCGGAACTTCCACCCCCAGGAGCTCGCGACGCGAGCCGCGTTTCGAGAGATCCCCGACGAGGTCTGGGGCTGGTATCTCTACCGGCGCTCCGTCTGCCGGACGGCCCAGCCCAATGCGGCCCACCGGGCCCTCGTCCCGCTCGAAGCTCACCTCGGTGACCGCTTTCTGCTGATCACCCAGAACGTCGACGGGCTCCACCGCCGGGCGGGAACCAGCCTCGAACGCCACTACCCGATCCACGGTGACATCGGCCGCATGCGCTGCGCTGACGACTGCGCGCCCGGGACCATCCCCGTCCCGGACGAGGTGCCGGAACCCTGGGACAAGGGCCGCCCCCTGGACCCGGAGACGGAATCGCTCCTGCGCTGCCCTCGCTGCGGAGGCCGCGCTCGGCCCCACGTCCTGTGGTTCGACGAGTACTACGACGAGGCGCACTTCCGCTGGGAGAGCTCCCTCGCCGCGGCGGCGCGGGCCGACCTCCTCGTGATCGTCGGCACCAGCGGCGCGACGAACCTCCCCCTTCAGGTCGCGGCCTTGGCCGCCCGCCGGTCGGTCCCCATCGTCGCCGTCAACGTCGACTCGAGCCCCTTTACCGAGCTGGCGGAGGGCACCGGGGGCATCTGGTTGCGCGGAACGGCGGGGCAACACGTACCCCGGATCACCGAACGGATCTCAGAGGGTCGGTCAAAATAACCGACCGGAGCGTTCTTTTGAGCGACCCTCTCAGAGCGGTTTCGTTGAAACCCTGACGGGACCCGCGCTCCCCGAGTAGCCTCCGAACCATGGACGTATCGGGGCTCTCCGGGAACGAGATCTACTGTCTGGCCGCCCAGGGGCTCGAGCCCCGGGACATCACCGTCGGCAACAGCGTTTATTCCATCGGGTTGGCCGGGGCGGTGGGGTCGAGCCTCCGGACCCTCTCCGGCGGCGAGGTCGAGCAGATCACCAGCCTGATCAGCGAGGGCCGCCACGCCGCCATCGACCGGATGGAAGCGGAGGCCAAGCGTGAGGGGGCCCACGGGGTCACCGGGGTGGTGAGCGAGCTCCGTACCCTGTCCGGATATACCGAGTTTCTCTCCCAGGGGACCGCGGTGTCGATGCGGGCTGGGGTCGAGCCGCCGCCGTTTTTCTCCACCGCTGCCTCGGGCATCGGCCTCTACTGCCAGCTCGACGCCGGCTACCGGCCCATGCGCTTCGCCATGGGCAACGTCGCCTATGCCCTCGGGGTCGGGCGTGGGCTGGTCGGCTCTCTTCGGACGCTTCAGCGCGGCGAGGTCACCGAGTTCAGCCGGATGTACAACGACATCCGCCACGTGGCTCTCGATCGGCTACGCCGGGAGGCGATGTCCTACGGGGCGACGGCGGTGGTCGACGTCCGGGTACGGCTCGTCCCGTCCGGACCCGGGGTGGTCGAGCTCCTCCTGACCGGAACGGCTTCCTGGCACCCCCAGCTCCAGACCGGCCAGTGCATCACCAGCGAGCTCTCCGGCCCGGAGCTCTGGAACCTCGCGAAGATCGGGTACGTTCCCCACCAGCTGGTCATGGGGACCAGCGTCTACGCCCTGGGCTTGGCGGGGAATTTCGGGGCGCTCTTCAAGTCCATCCAGCGGGGCGAGATCCCCGAGCTCACCCGCATCATCTACGAGGCTCGGGAGAACTGCCTCGACCTGGTCCGCAAGGAGGCGGAACAGCTCGGCGCCGAGCGGGTCGTTGGGAACCGCTTGTCCATCCGCGAGATCTCCCCCGGGCTGGTCGAGGTGGTCGCCATCGGCACCGCGGTCCAGCGGGCGCCCTCGGACGGCTTCGCCCCCGCCGCCGAGCAGCTCATCCCCCAGGCCACCCTCCACGAGATCGGGCAGACCGAGGCGGACGACGTCCGCACCCTCGGCGTCCCCAACGTGGCCCTGGCCGCGCGCAACCAGGTCGGCGGCCAGGCCGGTGGCTGCCTCGTCGCCCTGGTCGTCCTGCTCTTCGTCTTCGGCGCCGGCTGCCTCATCACCCTGGCTACCGCCCTCGGCGATTGAGGCGCCCTCGGCGCCGATTCCGAATCGGATCCCGGGAGCGGTGACGGCGGGCACCCGGTCGAGGCGCTGGGCTTGGCAACGTCGCATCGGGGCTAGCACCTCGACATGGAAATCGCTGCGCGGCTGCGTCTCGTCGGCGCCGGGATGTTGGCCATGCTCCTTCTGTCCGTCGGGATCGTCGTCGGTGCCGCTACCGTCGCCTCCGCCTGGAGGGCGAACAAGGAACGGGGGTTTCCCGCCGGCGCATTGGAGTCCGAGCTCGAGGGTCTGCGCCAGCGGGAACGGCGGACGCAGGCCCGGATCGTGCGCGGGCTGAAGAAGCGCGCCGCCGGGGCGATCCGTTCCGGGGACACCGGGGCCCGTCTGGAGCTGTTGTTGTTGTCCGGCGGCGGGCAATACGGAGCCTTCGGCGCGGGGGTGCTCGAAGGTTGGCGGGAGGTGGAGGACCCGGCGTTCCGGCGTCCCGAGTTCGACCTGGTGACCGGGGTGAGCGCCGGGGCGTTGCTGGCCTCGGCGGCGCTGGTCGGCGACCAGGAAGCCGACCCCGCGGGGATCGAGAACCTCTTCCTGAGCGCCGACGCTCGGTGGGGGATCGACGGCATGTGGTCCTTCATGCCTTGGAGATCCGCCGTCATGTCCGGCAAGACGCTCGAGCGATCCCTCCAGCGTCACCTACCACGGCCGCTGATCGAGCAGGTCGCCGCCGCCGGCGACGAGGGACGCCGCCTCCTCGTGATGGCGACCAACGTCGAGCTCGGGCGCCCCGCGGTCTGGGACATGACCCGCATCGCTCAGAGGAGCCGGGGGCCGGGGGACGACGACGCTCGGGGTGTCACCGCCTACCGGAAGCGGATCCGAGCTTCCGCGTCCCTGGCGCCGATCTTTCCTCCGGTGGCCATCGACGGGATGCTTCACGTGGATGGGGGCGCATCCCATCTGTTCTTTCTTGGGCCCGCCGCCAATCTGATCGAGGCCCTGGTCGATGCCCTGGAAGCACAGGGGGTGTCGGAACGGCTCGTGGTGCGGGTCTGGTTGATCATCAACTCGCCGCTTTGGCCGGACAAGAGGGGGGTCGCGCGACGCTGGCCGGCCACGATGCTCCGGGCGACCAACCTGCTGATGTTCGCCATCGGACGGACGGACCTGCAACGGCTCTCCCGGTCCGCCGATGAGCTCGAGGAAAGGTCCCCGGGACTCGTCGAGTTCCGGTTCCTGGCCGTCCCCCGCGAGCTCGACCTGCCGCCGAAGACCATCCTGGGCCGGAAAGCCATCGAGCGCCTCCGCCGGCGCGGACGGGAGCTCGGCCGCCGCCCCGATAGCTGGCAGACCGAGGTGTCCGATCTGCTCTAATACCCCTGCTCGAAAGTACGGCCCGGGACCGGCGCAAACCCGGTTCGAACTTCCGAACAGGGGTACTAGCCTCTAGCAGGTCTTCCTCAGCAGATGGGGTAGTCGATGGCGACCCGGATCTCGTCCGAGCTCGTGCCGTTGGCGTTGCTCGCTTCGACCCGGAGGGTGACGTAGACGTCGCCACAGCTGCCGGGAACGAAGGATTGCGGTCGGAAATCCACCCTTGCTCCTTCGCCGATCGAGGCGCCGCCGGGCTCGTCGATGTCGTCCCCTTCCACGTACCAGCGGATCGTCGTCCCGCCCGGGGCGGTCGATACGACGGTCGCGGAGAGCTCATAGGTTTCGAAGGGCGGTAGCACCTGGTTTCGTTCCCGCGGCGTTCGGAGTGCGACGAAAGGCGGGTCCTCGGCGGACCATTCCACCGCACGGACCCAGCGCGTATCGAGGCCTATCGCGCCGTCGTCATCTTCCGCGCGGTACTCGACCTGGTAGAATCCGGGTTCCTCGAAGGTGTAGAACGTCCAGCAGTTCCCGAAGGTCCACGGCTCGTCCGGAGGTCCGGCGATGGTCCAGTCTTGACGGAAGCACGGGATCGTTTCGCCGCTCGAGTCGGCAACGTCGCCCCGGAAGAAGAGCCGTGTACCGAGAGGCACCCGCTGCGCGAAGTTGGAAGAGGGGGATGGCTCCCAACGTGGGCCAGTGATCTCGGCTTCGGGGGCTTCGTTCGTCAATACGATCTGGATGAAGTCTTCCGAAAGCACTCCGTCGGCATCACGAACCACTGCCCTGACGGTGCGCTCCCCGGCCCCTCGGAGCACGGTCAGCAACGACGCGCCGGTACCGAGGAACCCGTCCAGGTCCGAATACCAGGAGACGTCGCAACAGGACGCGGTCTCCCGGTCCGAGGCCTCCGCCAGGAATCCGAAGGCGTTGCCGGTAGACCGGGCGACGTCTACGACGGTGCTTCCCCCCGGTCGGGGTCCTACGATCTCGATGGACGGGGGGGTGTTCTCGACGACTCGCTGGCGTGCCTTTACCGCAACCACCGTAGTGGCATGACGGACGAACCATCTGCGGGAGACGTAGCCATAGCCACCGTCCCCCCAGTCGCATCCCCAACTGTTCTTCAGCACCACCCAGCCGCCTCCCGGCACGTTGGGGTCGGGGACGATGCGGACGAGATGCATCGCGTGGCCACCGGCGTCGCTGTCGTCGACATCGGGTAAGAAGCCGTCGGAGCCGACCTGGAGGAAATCTTCCGTCAGGTCGACTGAAGCGATCACACCGTAACCGGCGTCTGCCAGCGCCTGCGTGAAGAAGCCGCCCCGCAGCTCCGGGTCGTGAAGCTCGAAGTCTCGGGTTTCGACGAGGAAAGCATAAGGGTCATCCGGGAACATCGGACGATACATGTAGCGCCGCCCTTCCTCGTCCCAGGCGTACCCGAGCTGATGGGCGGTCTCGCTGCAGGCCTCACCGTCGTAGAAGACGCAGCTCTGGGCGTACCGTTCGTCGTCCGCGGCCTCGAGCCGGCAAGGTGAGGGGTTGTAGCCCCAGGAAGCTTCTTGATTGATACGCGTGCGCTCGGAGGCCAACCGTTCGACGAACTTCAGGGTCGAAAGCCCATCGCCGAACTGGTCCCGACGAAAATCCCACTTGCCTACGGAGTAGAGGTGCTGCTCGGACAGGTCGAGGCGTATGTCGCGGTTTCGGAGCAAGGAGTACTCCATGGCGGACGCGGTGGCGAAGGCGACGCAGGTGCCGCGACGGCCCTGATCTCGGACGGGAGGTAGATCGTCGAAGTGAGCGTAACCGGCGGCGAGGTCGTCCGTCGGAAGACAGCTCGCATCCCGGTCCCGGCCGCCGCCCGCGAGGGGGCTGTAGGCAAGGCCAGAGTCGCAGGCGCCGAAGTCCGTCGGCAGGGGTGCCTCCGCGATGGGGTCGGGATCATCGGGCGGCGTCTCTGCGGCGTCGCCGCCGAAAGGTACGGCGAATGCCCGCCACTCCTCGTAGCAAGCGCCTACGTCTCCCGCGGCGGCGCGGAGAGAGGCGGCGTCCAGGTCGTCCCATCGATCTCGAGGCGGAGCCCAGCTTCTGCAGATGTCTGGGACGACCTCGACCAGGCTTTCGAGCAGGCCGGCGGCGTGGTCCCGTGAGGCCATTTTCTCGATTCCTCTCGCGACCGAGGTCCGAGTCAGAGCGTCGCTCTGAAGAAGGACGATGCGCCCGTTCGGCAGCGTGGCCCGGTAATTCCCGTCGGGAAGCTCCTCCACGGAAGGAGCAGTGACCTCCCGACGGAGTCGTTCGATGAGCTCCGGGTGGTCGACCAGGTAGCCGTCGATGACGGCCTCGGCTTCGGCATCCTCCGCGTCGAGACGGGCCCGTTCTTCGGCCGGGTCCGGGGCCTCAAAGGGAAACAAGTGGCCGGATTCGGACAGCTCCTGGATACGGTCCTGGTCCAACACGAGCCGATCCTCCGGATCGGTCGTGTCATCGTCGTCGTCACCGCCGACGTCGTCGTCGTCGTCGTCGTCGCCGATCTCGTCCGGATTCGGGTCGCTTCCCGAGCCACCATCGCCGCAGGCGACGACGAAAAGGATCAACAGGGAGGAAAGGCGGAGATAGAAAAAGTAGGAAAAACGGTGGTTCATGTGATTCGTCGAGGGGCAAGGCGGGGCCGGCCCGTGCCGTCGGGGCCGCAGCGTCCGACGACAATTCCTACGTACCGGGACCGGCTAACTTCCGACCAGGCGAGCGGGATGGTTCGTGAGCATCCCCTCACAGCGGCCCGTCGGACGATGGGTTTCAGGGAAGGACGGTGCCGTCGAAGAGGCCGAAGGGGGCCAGGGACGGGTTGACCGCGATCGCGAGGGCCAGGGAGACCAGGAGGCCGATGCCGACCAGCGTGAGGTCCTTCGCCAGCATGCGGAGGGCGCCGGGGACGGAGCGGTCTCCGGTGGCGTTGCGGGCCATGGCCAGCTCCCGGCCGCCGAGGAGACCGATGAAGACCCAGGTTGTGCTCATGGGCACCGCGCTGACCACCTTGAAGTAATACAGAATGGCTCCGTAAAGAAGATCGATCAGAGTCGCCGCCCGCACGTCGACGACCGAAGACTTCTCGTTGACCACCTCCTGCACCCGCTCCCCCCGCATGAAGAACAGCAGCCCGAGCCCGCAGAAGATCGACCCGGCGAAGGCGGTGAATTCGATGGGGCCCAGAGACCGGGGCAGGTAGACGGCGATGTTCGCCGCGTCCTGCATCAGCCAGACCACCCAAAGGAACCCGCTGGTCACCCATTGAATCGGGCGCCACCAGGGGCCCGCCTCTCCCTGCATCATTCGGGAGATCCAAGGCGCGGCGACCGTCCAGACTACCGCGCTCGAGACGAAGGCCAACCCGTAGCCGCTCACGCTCTTCAGCAACACGCCACCGATGGTGTCCGCGTCGGCGGCGAAGCTCGACAACAGGAGGAAGGTCGTCGACACCGGCATTCGCAGGCGGGTCAATATCAGCAGAAAGATCGGGGCGGCCACCTGCAGAAACGTGAACTCCGTCGGGGTCTCGGCGAAGCCCTTGGACAGGAGGCGTCCGTAGCTCACGTCCCCTCCATTGGACCACCAGCTGTAGCCGACGGTCACGACGAAGAGCCCGCCGATGAACATCCACAGCACCCACCAGGGAACCTTCACGTTGGACGCGATGAAGGTGCCGATGGTCTGGATGCTGTCGTTCGCCAC
>DAPKRP010001023.1:0-2702 GCA_031800515.1 Polyangiaceae bacterium LLY-WYZ-14_1
AGGTCTTCGTCCGCCACCGGGACGAAGGGCGCATCGAGGCGCGCGGGCGGCGCGTCGTCCCCCGGGGCGCCATCGAAGAGGCGACGGTCGCCGGCGGCCCGGGCATCGGCGGCCCGCCGGGCCGCGCGGTCCCGGTCGTCCTCCGTCCAACGGGGGGCACGGTCGGGCGTTCGTTCTTCCGGGTTGGGATAGACGCCGACCCCGAGGAGCGGCAGGACCCCGGCGCCGAGGAGCCGGCGGCGCTCGTCCCGTTCCCCGGCGACCCGAACGCCGACCCATCCGGACGCGAGGGCCGCGGCCATGCCCCCGGCCGCCTCGACCTCCTGGAGGACGCCCCAGGCGAGACGCCCGATCTGGTCGGTCAACGCCTCCACCGCGTGGGAGCCCCCCGCCGGGTCGGCGACCCGGCCGAGGTGGCTTTCTTCCCCCAAGATGTTCTGGGTGTTGCGGGCGACGCGCCGGCCGAGGGCGCTCGGCGCCCCGAGGGGGCGGTCGAAGGGCGGGGTGGTGACCGCGTCGGCGCCCCCGAGGATCGCCGCCAGGGTGCCGGTGGTGCCCCGGAGGAAGTTCACCCAGGGGTCTTTCCGTGTGAGGCCGCGGTCGGCCACCACGGCATGGACGTAGACCGGCGGCGAGCCGGTCCCGCCGACCCCGGCCGCCGACATCACCTTCGACCAGGCGAGGCGGAGCGCCCGCAGTCCAGCGAGCTCGGTGAACAGGTCCCGATCGACCGCGACCTCGAGCTCGAGCCGACGGGTGAATGCCTCTGGCGAGACGCCGGCCCGCCGGGCGCTCCTCAGATACTCGACGGCGGTCGCCAGGGCGAGACCCATCGCGGTCGTCGGCGTGGCCCCGGCCTCGAGGTAGGGACGCCCCGATGCGCGAACCGCGCGCCAACCGGGACCGCGTTCCTCCGCTCGAAGCACCAGGTCGGCGAGCTCCTGAAGATGGGCGGGGATGGACCGAGGCAGGGCACCGTCCCGGGCGAGGGCCCCCAGGGGGTCGGCGCCCACGTGGAGCCGGACCTCCGCCGGGTCGACCCCGCGCTCCTGAAGCCAGGCCTCGAAGAGCGCCGTCGCCGGCGCGGCGTTGCCGCCGGCCCCGAGGAACCAGCTCACCAGCTCGGGCCGGACCTCGGCGAAGGCCAGGTCGAGGTCTCCGAGGCCGTGGAGGGGTGCTCCGTCGACAGCCGCCTGTGCCGCCTGGGCTCCCGCGGGGTCCTCTCCGAGGCGGGCGGCTCGGTCGAAGCCGACCCAGACGCCCGTGGCTCCCCCGGCGAGGTCCTCGAGCAGGGCGGGCCCGAGGCGGCCGAGGTCGGCGTCCTCCGCCCGCACGGTGAGCGCCCAGGGCAGGCCGAGCTCCGGGGCGCAGGCGCGGCCGCCCCGGCGGTAGGGAAAGACCCCCGGCATACCCCCGGGATCCCCGGCGCCGTCCCAGGCCGCCCGGTCGTAGAGCGGCTCGAGCTCGACGCCCCCGGGCAGCACCGTCCGGAGGTCCGAGAAGACGCCTCGGTCCCCGAGCTCTTTTTCTACCCGAGCACGCCAGGCGGCGTGGTCGACGGGGGAAAACGGGGCCGCATCGGGCCCGGAGGAAACGCTGCCCATGGGGTCCGACTTAGCAGACCGACCCGGTCCTTGGGGAGACCGCCTCCTCCTCCCCGGAGACGGCACCCGCCCGGCCGGCCGTGGTATGCAGGAACGCGATGGGTGGGACCGACGACGCACGCGCCGACACCGACGACGACGTCTACGAGCTCTACTATTGGCCGGTCATCCCGGGTCGCGGGGAGATCGTCCGGCTCGTCCTGGAGGACGCGGGAGCCGTCTACCGGGACGTGGCCCGGCGTCCCGAGGAGCAGGGCGGCGGCTTCCCCGCCGTGGTGGGGGCCCGCCGGGGCGCTCTGGGCGGCCTGCGACCCTTCGCTCCGCCGGTCCTGCGCCACGGAGAGCTCGTCATCGCCCAGACCCTGGCGATCCTCCAGTACCTCGGCCCGCGCCATGGCCTGGCCCCGGCGGACGAGGCGGGTCGCATCCAGACCCTGCAGCTCGGGCTGACCTGGATGGATCTCCTGGTCGAGGCCCACGACACCCACCATCCCATCGGCACGGCGCTCTACTACGAAGACCAGAAGGACGCGGCGCGGGAGGCGGCGCGGGTCTTCCGCACGGAACGGCTGCCGGGCTGGCTCGATTACTTCGAGGCGGTGCTCGACGCGAACGGCACCGGCTGGCACCTCCGGGACCGGGCCACCACGGCGGACCTGGTCGCGTTCTTCGTGCTCGACGGTCTCGCCTACGCCTTCCCCCGGGCCTGGGAGGCGCTCGCGCCAGACCACCCTCGCCTGGCGGCCCTCCGGGACCGGGTGGCGGACCGCCCTGGCATCGCCGCCTACCTCGCCTCGGACCGCCGGATCCCCTTCAACGAAGACGGCATCTTTCGGCGTTACCCGGAGCTCGATCCGCCCGCGGAGTGACGGGTCCCGGGGGGCGGGGTTCCGAAGCCGGCATCGGTTCCCATGGAGCCGGCACCGCCCTGCTTCCGAGGGCTCGTGAGGGATTCTGAGAGGGTCGGTCAAAATAACCGACCGAGCCGCGGAGCCGAGGCGGCGTCGGCTGCAAGGCGCGGCGACGAGGAATATCTGAAGGATATTTCGAGGAGCCGGAACGCCGCAGACGGCGTCGGATCGGCTTCGCGGCGACCGG
>DAPKRP010001024.1:0-1709 GCA_031800515.1 Polyangiaceae bacterium LLY-WYZ-14_1
GGATGCGCCGGGCGCCGGCCCCGGTGCGCCAGTGCTCGAGCACGCGGCCTACCAGCGTCCGCTGCGCTTCTATCGGCGTCACCACCCAGTAGCAGGCGAAGCCGTAGGACCGGGCGCTTCGGGCGATGTCGTGGATATCCAGATTGGTCACCGCCGTCGTGATGATCGCGCCCTGCCGGTCGAGGACCGGATGGTGGACCAGGGCGACGTGGACGGCGGGGCGGACCCGTCCCCCGTCGCCGTCGTCGGTGTCGTCGCGGTCCGAGGAACGGTCCTCGGGCGTGCCGTCATCGAAGGCGCTGTCCCTCACCGGGGGCCCCCGTCGTCGTCGTCCCGTTCTCCAGCGGCAGGGCGCCAGCCGAGGGATTCGAGAAAGGCCACGTCCCCCGCGTCCAGAGCCGCCCGGTCCAGGAGCTCGGGTCGGCGTTCCAGGGTGCGCCGGAGGGATTCCCGGCGGCGCCAGGCGGCCACCGCTCCGTGGTCGCCGGAGCGCAGCACCTCCGGAACGGCGTGCCCCCGGAAGACCGCCGGTCTGGTGTAGTGGGGATGTTCCAGGAGGCCGTCCACGTGGGACTCGGCGAGGGGCGAGGCTTCGTTCCCGAGCACCCCCGGCAGAAGCCGGACGGTGGCCTCGACCACGGCCATCGCCGCCACCTCTCCTCCCAGGAGGACGAAGTCCCCCAAGGAGAGCTCGTCATCGACGACGTGGCGGATCCGCTCGTCGAAGCCCTCGTAGCGGCCGCAGATCAGCACGAGCCCGGGCTCCCGGGCCAGCGCCTCGGCGATCGACTGGTGGAAGGGCCGGCCCTGAGGGCTCAGTAGGAGACGGCGCGCTCCTTTTCCCGCCCTCTCGGAGGCGGATTCGATCGCGTCGACCATCGGCCCCGGCATCAGCACCATGCCGCCGCCGCCGCCGTAGGGGGTGTCGTCGACGCTCTTGTGTCGATCCCGGGCGAAGTCTCGGGGGTCGGTGAGCCCGAAACGGACCCGTTCGTCCCGGACCGCCCGGGCCAGGATCCCGGTGCCCAGGTGGGGGCCGAAGAGCTCGGGAAAGAGGGTGACCAGCTCGATGTGCATCGCGGTCGATGGACGGACTAGCGGCGGCGGCCTCCCCGGCGGGGGCGGCGTCGGCGGGAGGGCAGCTCATCCAGGTGGTCGACGGTGACGATCCCATCGGCCAGGTCGAGCTCGGGGACGTAGCGTTCGAGGAGAGGAACCTCCCATTCGACGGCTCCGCCGGACGGATCCGTGCCTTCCACCAGCAGGCAGTCGACGCTCGGGTAATCGAGCACCTCGGTCACCCGGCCGACCGGCGTCCGCTCCTCCTTCGCCTCGACGACGGTCAGACCCAGCAGGTCGACGAGGTAATAGTCCGCCTCGTCCCGGTCCGGGTCCCGCCCTTCCCCATCGACGCCGAGGGACGGAAACTCGGAGCGGGGCACGCAGGCCTCCCAGCCCCGCAGACCGTCGGCGGCCTCCCGGTCGTTCACCCCATCGAGGACGATGAGGAGGACGTCGGGTCCCTCCCGGACCGCCTCGATGCGGCGGGGCAGCACCTTCGGCGGCGGGCTTCCGGGGGGGACCGTCTCGGCCCCAGGCGGCCTCAGGTGGACGACCCGGCCCGGTTCTCGAAGGAGCGCCGTATCCGGGTTGTAGGGTTTGACCCGCAGCTCGCCCCGCAGCCCATGGGGCCGGGCGACGACCCCCAG